>CAVAPE010000027.1:24594-27057 GCA_963590405.1 Eubacterium sp. CAG:180
TAGTCTTGCAATCTGCACTCCCTTGCAAGCCGTTGTTCCCGCAAGCGCTTCAATTGAGCCAAGCACTCTTCCAGCGAAAGCGGATGCTTCTTCCAGTAGTCCATTGATGCCAGTTTTCGGGCATTGATTTGCCTGTGGTATTTGTTTAGCTTTACCTCCATTCATCTAAGATTTAGAATGTTGTGATTAATTTATGCAAATATAAAACAAACGGAGCGAGATTGCAACAATCTCACTCCGTTTTAATCCCGTCTCCACGGCTCTTTATAGCCAATAAGCCTTGCGGTTGGAGAGCGTGGCGGCGAGGCGCATCCCCGACAGCGCACTTGCAGCCATGTCGCGGAAGCGTGCGGCTATGGCGGTGCGTGCGGCATAGCAGTCGGCAAGCACCATCGCCGTGGCGTAGCGCTCGGCGTAGGAGCAGAGCGAATTTACCGACACCTCGTCCTCCAGGAGGAGCGGGATGCTGAGCGTGGTGGCATCGTCATTGTCTGTGATTGAGAATGTGTTGTGGTCGACGATGCCAGCCAACTCCCCAGCGAGGCAGAGCCACGCGTTGCGGCAGTAGTGGCGGAGGAGTTTGCGGTTGTCGGACGAAATCACCGGCGGACGGCGCTCCTCTTCGTTCATAAGGGCGAGGCATGCACTCTCTGCATACACTGATTTCAGCACTTGGGCGATGCTGATGGAAACGGTTACATTGCGTGTGTTTTTCATTGCTTTTTGATTTTGTGTAAGGTTAACAAGATTAGTGTCAATGCCGTGCCGAGTAGGGCTATAAGCGTCCATCGGCACGGACGGATAGGGGAGGTGGCGGTCGTGCTCGCCGCCGTGCGTTGCTCCTGACGGCTTGCCATGCGCGTGGCGGTGTCGGAGGTGGCGATGGTTGCCTTTGCGGTGCGGCGCACGGTGGTGAGCCGCCTCACTGACTGGCGTCCGAGGGTGTCGGGCGGAAAGTAGTCTATTGCCACTATCGTGGCGTCGCTGCCGCTCTCCGCCAGCGCCCGACGGCTGAATGTGGTGGTGTCGGTGGCAACGGTCTCCACTTTCTCCTCCACGGGCAATAACTCGGCGGCTGAATGTGGTGGTGTCGGTGGCGACGGTCTCCACTTTCTCCTCCACGGTGCGCTCCGCCGCCCTGTGGCTGCGGCATGCGGCAAGGCTACAGAGCGCCGCGGCGAAGATTGCGGTTGTGACTTTCATAGTAGATGATTTTTGATGCTTGTTTCTTCGACAGAAAGTAGCGCGACGCTTTTTGCTCGGCGAGCACCGTAGCAACTGCCTCGGGGATGGTGCAGCCGCGCTGCTTGATGGTGCGGCGCACGTGCCCGCAGATTTCCTCCCACATTTCCTTCTTCAGCCGCCCGCGGGCAGGGCACGGCTTGCCGTCGCGCACCATCCAGTACATCATCCTCACGGCGTAGTCGTAACTCACATCGTAGCGCGGTGTGCCTGCCGTGAGCACTGCCTTCACCAGTGCGTCGCGGCTTTCGTAACTGTCGGCGTCGAACGTGGCTTTAAGGCTTTCGCGCCACGTCGACATCAATTCCCGGTTTCTGATTGTTTTGTGTTCAAACATAGTATAGATTATTTTTTTGCAAATATACATCATCTTGTGGCTATATGCAAATTATTAATTGGTTTTCTGCCAACTAATAAAACTTTCTTCATCAAAATTTGTTAATTTATCGCACATAAATGCTACATTTGCAGAAAACTAAACACATTAATTTAAAAAACAAAGAAAAGATGAAATCACTTATCAAATCAGTTGCTTTTGCTATGTTCGCAATCGCAATGTGCATCGGTTTCGCTTCTTGTTCAGAAGAAACAAAGGGCGACTTTTTGTATGACATCACTACATCCGACGACACTTCAACAGCTTCTTACACCTCCTATAAGCTTTCTGGCGCTGAGAGCACAATCTTTACAGAGGTAGAGAAAGTAGCAAAGAGCGTAACTTCTTCAAGCACTACAGTCATCATGAACGGCAAAGAGAAAGAGTGCCTCAAGGCTCTCAAGGCTGCCGTTGACAAAGGTATGGACACCGTTGAGGCTAAAGAAGGCTACAACACATTCTTCGACCTTTCTGAAACTACTGTTGTTATCAAGGACAAAGACAGCAAGGTAGTTTACAGCCGCACATTCAAGAAATAATCCAGCGGTTATAAAAAACAAAAAGCGGCAGGCGCACACGCACCTGCCGCTTTTTTTGTTACCGCCCCGACGGACAGCCCATCAGTTTTTATCGTATTCTACCATAGCACAAAGTTTGCAAAGTATTTGGTTGGGGCTTGTCTTAGCGCTAAGTTTGCAAAGCAGCGACATAAGTATAGGCTGAAAGCCTTATTCTACCATAGCCCAGGGCAACGCCCTGGGTAACAGTCGTTTGTGTGTTTGCGCCCTGAAAGGGCAACACAAATCACCAACGTTGCCGTTTTCGTGTTGCCCTTACAGGGCGCT
>CAVAPE010000028.1:0-27052 GCA_963590405.1 Eubacterium sp. CAG:180
CCAACTTAGCTGTGAAACCAGAGAGGAAGTAGTACTTAGTCTGCTCTGGAGTCAGGATAGATACTGGAGGCAATACGCCGAATGCGTCAGCCGACAGGAAGATAACCTGCTTTGCTGCTGGAGCAGAAGAACCTGGTTGGATGTTTGCGATGTGGTTGATTGGGTAAGAAACACGAGTGTTTTCAGTTACGCTCTTGTCTGCGAAGTCAATCTTGCCGTTAGCGTCAACTGTAACGTTCTCCAAGAGGGCGTTGCGCTTGATTGCGTTGTAGATGTCTGGCTCAGACTCTTTGTCGAGGTTGATAACCTTAGCGTAGCAGCCACCTTCGAAGTTGAAGACACCGTTGTCGTCCCATCCGTGCTCGTCGTCGCCGATGAGTTTGCGTTTTGGGTCGGTTGACAAAGTAGTCTTACCTGTACCAGAAAGACCGAAGAAGATTGCAGTGTTCTTGCCTTCCATGTCGCAGTTTGCAGAGCAGTGCATTGAAGCCATGCCCTTCAATGGCAAGAAGTAGTTCATCATTGAGAACATACCCTTCTTCATTTCACCACCGTACCAAGTGTTGATGATTACTTGCTCCTTAGAAGTTACGTTGAATGCAACGCAAGTTTCAGAGTTGAGGCCGAGTTCCTTGTAGTCGCTTACTTTTGCCTTAGAAGCATTGTAAACTACGAAGTCTGGCTCGAAAGAAGCGAGTTCCTCAGCTGTTGGGCGGATGAACATGTTGGTTACGAAGTGAGCCTGCCAAGCAACTTCAACGATGAAGCGCACTGCCATGCGAGTGTCCTTGTTTGCACCGCAGAAACCATCAACTACGTAGAGGTTCTTGTTGCAGAGTTCGCTCTTTGCGATAGTCTTAACCTTGTCCCAAACTTCTTCCGACATTGGGTGGTTGTCGTTTTTGTATTCTTCAGAAGTCCACCATACAGTGTCCTTTGAGTTAGCATCCATTACGATGTATTTGTCTTTAGGCGAGCGGCCAGTGTAGATACCAGTCATTACGTTGACTGCACCAAGTTCTGTTTGTTGACCTACTTCGTAGCCTTCGAGACCGGCTTTAGTCTCTTCTTCGAACAACTGCTCGTAAGAAGGGTTGTGTGCGATTACTGTAGCACCAGTAATGCCGTACTTTGTTAAATCAAGATTGCTCATTTGTCGTTTTTGATTTATAATAGTGAATGTTTATTGATTCTTGTCTTGGTTTCCTCTTTTGAAAACCGATGCAAAATTACGACATTTTTTTTATACGGCAACATCATTAGCGAAAATTTTCCGCATTTAAAATTCTTTAAGTATTAATGCCTTGCCGCTTGTTGCAAATGTCTTTTAAGTAGCGTTTTAGATTGTAATCTCGCCGCAGAGCGAACAGTTGAGATATTTCTTCACTTGCTCCGTGCGGAGACCCATGCCGAAGAGGTACATCAGTTTAGTGATTGCTGCCTCGGAGGTGATGTCGTTGCCGCTGACCACGCCAGTCGATTGCAGGGCGTTGCCAGTCATGTAGCGCTCGCTGTTGACGCCGCCGTTGACGCATTGCGACACGTTGACAATCACCACGCCGCGCTTCACCGTGGCGCGGAGCAGGTCGATGAACCATTTGTCGGTGGGGGCGTTGCCGGCGCCGTAGGTCTTGAGCACGATGCCTTTGATGCCTGGTGTGTTGAACACGTGGGAGAGAATATTCTCGGTGATGCCGGGGAAGAGGTTGACAAACATCACATTGCGGTCCATGGCAGTCTGCACCTTCAGTGGGCGTTGCGATTTCTGTCGCCACAGGGCTTCTTCGTGGAACTGAATGTCGAGACCTATGTGGGCAAGGTGCGGATAGTTGTTGCTCTTGAACGCGTTGAAGTGGTCGGCGCTCATCTTGGTGCTGCGGTTGCCACGCCAGAGGTAGTTTTCAAAGAGAATTGCCACCTCCTGTACCATCGGTTCGCCCTTCTCGTCGCGGGCAGCGGCTATCTGAAGTGCTGTGATAAGGTTTTCCTCGCCGTCGGTGCGCACTTCGCCGATTGGTAGTTGCGAGCCGGTGATAATCACTGGTTTGCGTAGGTTTTCGAGCATAAAACTGAGGGCCGATGCCGTGTAGGCCATCGTGTCGGTGCCGTGGAGCACCACGAAGCCGTCGTAGTTTGCGTAGTTGTCCTCGATGCTCAGCGCAATCTCCTCCCAGTGCGACGGGTTCATGTTTGACGAGTCGATGGGCGGATGAAACTGTATGTTGTTGATTGAATAGTTGAGTTTCTTGATTTTTGGCACATTGTCGATGAGGTGCGTGAAGTCGAACGGCTGTAGCGACTTTGTTACGGGGTTTTCAATCATGCCGATTGTGCCTCCGGTGTAGATTATCAGAATATTCGGTTTTGCCATTTGCGCCAGTTTTATTATAAATCCAAAACAAATCTTTTACATGGCAAAGTTACGCCTAAATTCCGACAAATTGCAATCGGAAATAGCCGCAACACCCCAGCGGATTAAAGTCTATTGTGACAAAATGCCATCGAATGCACCCGTCTTGTTGCTAATCCAAACAGTAGCGGCAAAGATTGCAAGAAATCGACAATCATAACCCCCAATGAGGCTGACAATCCACGAAAACTGTTAAAAAACTATAAACCCCCGCAATGCAACTATATATAAAGGAGAGGATGCTTCTGAAAATACAGTAGCATCCTCCCGATTTTGCTTGATTGTATTCCTATTTCAAGAAATAGTCGCTGAAGAAGAGCAGGTGGTCGCGGAGGGAGCGGCGCCAGTAGTCCCAGGAGTGGTTGCCGGGACGTGAGGTGAACTCGTGGTGGATGCCTTGCTTGGTGAGGGCTTCGTGCAACTGACTGTTGACCTTGAAGAAGAAGTCCTCGGTGCCGCAGTCAATGATGAGTTGCAGTGCGCCGTCCTTCAGTTGGGGTAGTTGTCCGATGACAGTGTTGTTGTCCCAGTTGCTTTGGTGGGTTTTCTCTTCGCCGAGGCGCAACTTGATGTCCCAACTGTCGGGGAACGGACGGAAGTCTACGCCGCCGCTCATCGAGCCTGCTGCGCCGAAGGTGTCCTGATGGCGTATGGCGAGGTAAAGTGCGCCGTGTCCGCCCATGCTCAGACCAGTCACTGCGCGGCGTTCGCGACGTGCATCGGTGAGGTATGTCTTGTCGACGTATGCAACGAGTTCTTTGGCGACGAATGTCTCATAGCGGTAGGTCGGGTCGATTGGGCTGTCGAAGTACCAACTCGTGCTGGCGTCGGGGATTACGACGATGAGGCTAAGTTGGTCGGCAAGTTGGCGCACGTTGGTGCGTCCGAGGTAGCCTACGAGGTTGTTGTCGCCGTAGCCGTGCAGAAGGTAGACCACAGGCAGGCGGCGCGCGCCGTAACTGTCGGGTAGCACTACCGACACGTTGACGTTTTTGTTCATTGCGTCGCTGCGCACTTCCACTGTTTCAAGTCGGCTTGCCAGCGATGGCAATGAAAAGACTATGATGGCGATAATTGTTGCGAAAAGGCGTAAATGTTTCATTTCTTGATGGTTTTGTTGGTTTGATAATGGCAAATTTATGAAAATATACTGTTTTGTGCAATTTTTTTGGATGCAATTATTGTGGAATTGAAAAACTGGTATTATCTTTGCACTCGCTAACTGAAAAGCGATGCCTGGTGCGGTAGTTCAGCTGGTTAGAATACATGCCTGTCACGCATGGGGTCGCGGGTTCGAGTCCCGTCCGCACCGCAAAAGTCTGGAGCCATTGCTTCGGGCTTTTTGTTTTTGTGGGGTATGCGCATTTGGGGATGCTGATTTAAATACCTTAATTACCTTAATTGTGATGAAGCGAAAAATCATTGTTGCCTTATTGATGACCCTGCTTGCGACGGCTGCGTCGTGGGCTGCATCGCCGCGCCGTGTCGCCTCAAAGTCCACGCCGCAGGTGGCTGATACCACATATTTCCGCGAGGGGAAACCCTTTGCCATAATCTTTAAGGAAGAAATGCAGTTGTGCGTGTACGGCAGCGACGGAGCGGAAGTGCGCCGCTACGGCATTGCTTGTGGACGCAACGTGGGCAACAAGCAGGAGCCGGGCGACTGCCGCACTCCAGTGGGGATGTTCAGGGTGGAAAGAATCCTTGATGCTCATCTGTGGAGCCATGATTTCGGTGATGGCAACGGAGTGATCAAAGGTGCTTACGGCCCGCGCTTTGTTGGACTTGCCACTGGACATAACGGCATCGGCATCCACGGCACGCACGACGAGTCGTCGATAGGAACACTTGCTTCCGAAGGGTGCATACGTCTTCTAAACGCCGATATACTCGAATTTGCTACGAAATTTGCATATGTAGGCATGCCCGTAATCATCATGCCGTCGACCGACGACATTATCCACGACCGTTACCCCGTTGAGGCTGAGGAAGACAGTCAGACAAACAATTCCGCAAGTACGGCAGGGGAGCGCAACTCGCCGAGCGATGCGTGGTGCAGACGGTAGTATTCAAGCGTAAGTTCCAGCAGGCGGTTGCGCTGCTCACGGTTGAAGCGGTAGCGGTGCATGTTGGAGTAGGTGATGCGCGTGAGCCAGTAAACGGCGCGCGCCTCTTCGCCGTCGACAAAATGGCGGTGTAGCGGCACACCTTTGACAAAAACGCCCGCCTCCATGTCGAAAGCCATGCCCGGCTGGTAGGTCGACGTGTCGGGCTCGATACCTATAAATACACCTAAATTATAAAGGAAACAGATGTGGAAATTCGCCGTGCCCTCTTTCGCGCGATCGAGAAACTGCACTGAGCCGAAGAGAAAAGCAAAAAGTGGCGCATTGCGCTCTTGCTCCACGATGACGTGCGAGAGAAGTTCGGTGATGAACAGTGCCACGGCGTTCTTCACCGGGTCGGTGTGCAGGTTGGGCAGCGGCTCAAGGCATCGCGCCTCCTTGATGCGGTGGATTTCGCGGTTGGGGCGGATATCGGCGACAATCTCCACGAGCGACAGTGGCTGGAACAACGCCCGGCGCTGGCGCGACATCTTGCCGCTGTTCTGCGGTAGTAGAAACGACAACAGCCCGTGCTGGTCGGTGTAGACCCGCACAATCGAGTTCTTGTCGTTGTATTTTATCGAGCGCAGCGCCACGCCTCTCATCGTCGTTTCCATCGCAGATTGCCGCAGGTTGATTTGCGTTGTAAAGTTAAGCAATCTGAAAATATCCAAATCTTAAAATCTATTAAAATTGTGTTTTTCGAGGTTGGATATTTTGTGGGTAAGGAAATAACACCTATCTTTGCACTCGCTTTGAAATAAAAGTGGTTAGTGAATTGTTGGCCCATTCGTCTATCGGCTAGGACGCAAGATTTTCATTCTTGAAAGAGGAGTTCGATTCTCCTATGGGCTACTAATTTAAAAGATTTTTTATAATGGCAAATCATAAATCATCAATCAAGAGAATTCGTCAGACTGAGGCACGTCGCCTTCGCAATCGTTATTATGCAAAGACTGCGCGCAACGCCGTTCGCCGTCTTCGCGCTTTGAACGACAAAGCAGAAGTTGTAGAAGCCTACAACAAAGTTAGCTCTATGTTGGATCGTCTTGCTCGCAAGAGTGTAATCTCAAAGAACAAGGCTGCTAACTTGAAGAGCAAGCTTGCAAAGCACGTAGCTAAGGTTCAAGCAGCATAATCAAACCAAAGGTTTGGTTTCTTGTTGGCCCATTCGTCTATCGGCTAGGACGCAAGATTTTCATTCTTGAAAGAGGAGTTCGATTCTCCTATGGGCTACAGTAAGTATTGGTCAGGAGCAATTCTTGGCCAATACAATCTTTTTATATCTATACGTTGCGATGAGTGGGCAACGAATCATTATTTTTTCGTAACTTCGCTGCAGTAATAGGAAAGTTATGCTTGAACTGAAGAATATCAACAAGAGTTTCGGCTCGTTGTATGTGCTCAACGATGTGTGCGCCACGTTTGGCAAAGGCGAGGTCGTGTCGATTGTAGGTCCCAGCGGTGCTGGGAAAACCACCCTGCTGCAAATCGCAGGCACGCTCGACAAGCCCGACCAGGGCAGCGTGATTTACGACGGTGTGGACGTGATGAAGTTGTCGGAACGCAAATTGTCCGAGTTCCGCAACCGCAGCATCGGTTTTGTGTTTCAGTTCCATCAACTTTTGCCTGAATTTACGGCAGTGGAGAATGTTGCAATCCCGGCACTCATCCACGGCGACAACCGCGGCGACGCTATGAAGCGTGCGGCTGAATTGCTCGACATGCTCGGTCTCTCCGAGCGCGGTAGCCATAAGCCAGCCGAACTGTCGGGCGGTGAGAAGCAGCGCGTGGCCGTGGCTCGCTCGCTGATAAATCATCCCGACGTAATCTTTGCCGATGAACCCTCGGGAAGCCTTGACACCCACAACAAGGCAGAACTCCACAAACTTTTTTTCGACCTCCGCGACCGCTTCGGGCAGACCTTCGTAATCGTGACCCACGACGAGTCGCTGGCGGCGATGTGCGACCGCACTTTGAAGATGTGCGATGGAAGGATTGTAGAACAGACAAACAATGGTGAACCATGCGTAGAATAATTGTAGGCTTGCTGCTTTCGGTGGTGCTGATGGCATGCAGCGAAGAGGAAGAAACCAATTTGGGCGATTTCGCAATGAATATCGTCACCTATGAGAGCGCCGATGCCGACGGATTGGCGCGGTTCTCATTCCAGACGCGCGACGATTTGCCTGTGCAGAAGATTGCAGCCTACGGCGTGTCGCTCGACAATGCCGAAGCCGGGCAGCGTTGCCTGATGCGCTACACCGTAAAAAACACCCTCGACGACGGCACTGTATTGGTTAATTCCGACAGTTTCGCCCAGATACCCACCAGCGATGCACGCACGGCGCAGCATAGCGATATGGGCAATTTTCCAGAGACGGAAATCTCCGTGACGAGCCTTTGGCGCAGCGGCAAATACATCAACCTTAACGGATGGGTGCCATATAGCGGCAAGCGCTACCAGTTGATGCTTGTGGCTGACGAGTCGACCCTTGACGATGCCACTGTGGTGGCGAGGATTGTCTACAACACTATGGGTGAAACCACGATGTTCGACCGCCGTGTATATGCCTCGTTCAACGTAGAGGCACTCTGGGGCAAGACCACTCTCAAACGCTTGCAGATAGGCATCGGAGAGCGCACGTTTACCTTCGAAAAATAAATCTAAAGCAAGAGTATTAGCAGTTGTGCGATGATTACGCGCACAAACATGCCCATAGGATAGACTGTGGCATAACTTACCGCTGGCGCATCGCCCTTGATGGTGTCGGACGCATAGGTTAGTGCCATAGGGTTCGCCATTGCGCCGCATAGCAGGCCGCACGTCTCGCCGTAGTTGAATTTGAAGCAGCGCATAGCAATGATGCCGATGATGATGGTCGGCACGATGGTGAGCACTGCGCCGAGCGAAATCCACGCAAGACCCTGCGGACCGACGAGTGTGTCGAAGAAATGTGCGCCCGAGTCGAGACCGAGGCAAGCCAGATACATTGACAGACCGATGCCGCGGAGCATTAGGTTGGCGGAGCGTGTGGTGTAGGTGACCATGTGGAAACGCGGGCCGTAGCGTCCCATAAGAAGTCCTGCCACGATTGGACCGCCAGCAAGACCGAGTTTTACGGGCACGTTGGTCGACGGCAGACTGATAGGAATCATACCGATGGCAAGCCCGAGGAAGATGCCCACGAAGATTACCGCAAGGTTAGGCTCTTTGAGTGAGCCGGCGCGGTTGCCGATGATTTTTTCAGCACTTTCGATGTCCTGGGCGTTGCCCACCATAGTCAGACGGTCGCCAATCTGAAGCACAAGGTCGGGTGTGGCAAGAAGCATCACACCGCTGCGCAGCACGCGCGACACGGTGATGCCGAAGGTGGAACGCAGACGCAGCGAGCCAAGGCGCTTGCCGTTGATTTCCGGGCGCGACACGATGATGTGGCGCGACACAAACTGGCGGTCGAGTTTGTTCCAGTTCACGTGGTGGTTCCAGTCGCGGTTTTCGCGCTCGCCGAAGAGGAAGGTGAGCGCTTCCACGTCCTTTTCGGTCGTTACCACGAGTATGCGGTCGCCCTCCACAAACTGCAGTTCAGAGGTTGGGAGCATCAGTTCTTTGGCGCGCCAGAGGCGTGAGATGATAAACTGCACTGCCGATGTGCGTTGCACCTCGCCGATGGTACGTCCGAAAATAGCCGGGTTTTTGATGATGAACGTGGCTATAAACGTGTGGTCGGCGTGGTTTTCTTCACGCTCTTTCATATCGTCGGGACGGGTAAAGAACTTGCGTAGCACGATGATTGCGAAGATTACGCCGACCACGCCCAGCGGGTAGGTTACGGCGCAACCCAGAGCAGCCGTCTCGGCAGGAAGTCCCAGTTGCACAAGTGTTTGTTGCGCGGCGGCGAGCGCTGGAGTGTTGGTCGTTGCGCCGCAGAGCACGCCCGTAATGTCGCCGATGTTGTATCCGAAGCCCAGGCTTATGGCAATGGCGGCGACCGTGCCGAGCAAAATCAGCATCAGTCCTACGGCATTCATCTTCACGCCGCCGTGCTGGAAGGCGCTGAAGAAGCCCGGACCCACCTGCAAGCCAAGGGCATAGACAAAGAGCACAAGTCCGAAACTCTCAGCATAACTGAGCATCTGCGGGTCGATGGTAAGGCCGAGATAGCCGAAGAGGATGCCTGTGAAAAACACGAAAGTGACACCGAGTGAGATGCCTGCCACGCGGATGCGTCCGAGGGCCAGTCCGGAAAATATGATTATCGCCATCACCACAACCGCCTGGATTGCCGAATGGTCGAAAAGTACGCTGTTAATCCATTCCATACTGCAAAGTTACTGCTAAATGGTGAAAGTTGAAAAAACTTGTTGATTCTTGGCGCAGAAGTGTTCAGGAAAATGGCTGTTTCTTTAGGTTATTCGTTGATAACGAAATAGCCGCTGTAAGTTTCGTTTAACTTTTTCTCAATGTCTTTCAGTGTTAACGAACCATTCCTCAACTGCTCTTGATTTACAAGTAGATATATCGTATTTGTAGTGTCTGACACTTGGCAAAATGTTTCCGGACCAAACAAGTTTATCATCATGCGTTGGTAAAATCTAAACCGACGGCTGCCGCATTTATTATCTACTTTCTTCCCATAAATGTCTTTATCGAGGTCTGGCGCAGCGACAAATCCGAATGACACAAGTTTGTTTTTCCTATAGTATTCAATCATCACTTCGATGCATGAGCGCACAATGACGCGCGGCTCATAGTCGTTGGTGAGCAATGAATATCTGTTTTTGCTTTTCTCTACCCCTTTCCAATAGAATTTCAATCCCCAAAACTCATTTTCAAACCCCTCGACTTCAACGATATATCGTTTGTTTGTCTTGCAAGATTTGAATGTCCATAAGTCAACAATGCGAGAAGAGGCGGATTCTCTATTTCGCATGATGAATGAAGGCTTATAATACTCCATAATGGGGGCTATGGCAGAAGGTATTGATAAGAAGAGATGCGCAGACGTTGGCGCTCAGCATTGGTCACAGTTTTGAGAACGATGACTTGACGCTGTGCTGATTTGTTTCGGCTGTCGTTCTGACTTTTGTCCGAAATTAAAAATGCCGGTTTCTTTGAAACGTTCATAAGTGAGGTTTTTTAATCTGCTCTTCTTTGTTCGCAAAAATACGATGTTTGATTTTATATTCCAAATTTTTGACTTACAGATTGTTGTTTTTGGAGAATCCTACAAAAAAGCGACCCCTGCGGGGGACGCAGGGGCGCTTTGAGAACTTGTGCGGATTATTTTTTTACTGTCACTTTCTTTCCGCTGATGATGTAGGTGCCGGCGGCAAGGCGGTCGTTGATTGCGCTCGGGAGCATCTGCTTTGCAATCAATTTGCCGTCGAGAGTGTAGACATCAACTGGTGTGTTGTCGTCGGTGGTGACCTCGTCCACTCCCATGAAGCGCTGGTAGACGGGGCTGTAACCCTCATAGTTTACCCATTTTCCTTCGCTCAATGCCGATACGTTCAGGCGGAACTGGCATGTCTTGCAGTTGGCGTCAATCGGCACTGTTATTGTGCCTTTCTCGTCTGGGAAGAATTTCGTTGCCTCTTTGAATGCGCCGCCGTTGATAGAGCATTCCAGCGAGGTCAGGTTGCTTACCTCATACAGGTCGCGGTTGATTTCATAGGCTATTGTCGGTTTGAACGTGTTGGCTGCCTCGTCATAGCCGTCGGTGAGATTGCCTTCGATTTCCAACCGTGTAACCTTCGGGTCGTAATTGATTTCGATTGTGTCTGTAGCCACGCTATTAATCAATTCCTCGCCTTTGACGTTGTGTGCCACGATTCTGCAGCGGAAGATGTATTTCGAATAGCCCGGAAGGATGGTCTGCAGCAGATGCGTGCCTGAGCCAGAGTTGTCGGTGTAGCCCACTTTCCACGATTTGCCGTTGTCGGTGCTATAGTCGATGGTTACGTTATCGAAAACGTGTTCGTAGCCTTTTGTGCACGTCCATTCCACGTTGGCGGCATACGTGTGGTCGCTCTCACGGAAGTTCTCTCTGAGATTGGATGCCTTGATTGTGCAATCCACTTCTGGCGTAAGGTCGAAGATGAGACGGTCGCTCACGACTGAGCCATTGGTAAGTCCGGCAAACGCGTAGCGCTCGTTGAGTTCGATGTCGGCGGTTATCGTGACGTTCTTCACTGTCCACGGCACAACGATTTCGTTCTGACCGCTAACCTTTCCCGTGATTTCGATCAACTGCGGAGTGTCAACGTCTTTGTAACGCACTTTGAGGGTGATTTTCTTCACGCCCTCAGTCGTTAAGTTAGACAACTTCCATGACAGCGGAATGCGATAGCAGAAGTTCTCGGCATCGTATATCGGCTTTGTCGGCTCGAAAGTGAGGTGGTCCTCAATTCTCCAGTCGCTCAGATAGATAGGGTGAGTGCTGTTCCAGACGAAATATTTTGCAGTAGTCTGGCTTGACGGCTTGAAATAGTGCACAAACTCCACTTGTTTGTTGCTAAGAATGTCTACGAAACTCCTACCGCCCGAAGCAAGATACCACGGCCAAGAGTAGTCGGAAACCAAGTCGTAGACTGTGCTGTCCTTGAATTTGTAAACGACTGTGCCCAATATGGGACCTTTGTCGATAGACCAGTCCGCATTCATAGTAACCGAATTGTCTTCGGTGAATTCAGCAGTCCAAACCTGGCAGCCGTCCTTAGCGACACCGATTAGCCTATATTCGGTCAGCCACCAGTACGTAACGCCATCGTCGTTGTAGTGATGCTTTACGGTTACTGATTTTGCATCGTATACTGGTTCTACCTTCCAGTCCTTTGCAGCAACGGTCGATGCGGCAGACAGGATTGCGGTAGCAATAATCACTGTGGAAAAAATGTTGCGCTTCATAAGTCGTTTGCTTTTGCGAGTGAAATTCCTAATAAATTGTCGTTCTCTTACTTTTATGACACAGAAAACCGCAAATGGCTTAATGTTAAGATTGTTAATGCCGAATTTTTAACAAATGGGACTACTTCTCTTGTAAATGTGCCGCCACAATATGTATAATGGGAGCATGTTTTTCATGATAGAATGCACGCCCGAAGGACTGGAAGCCCTCAGGTCCAACCAAGACATCTTGGATGCTGATTTCTGCTTTACTTGCAATTCGTTGATAAAGTCGGTCGAACAGATTCCATCTATATGCTTGCGGCGATTCTTCGGGATGGTTAGAGTCGAGGTCGTCAATTGAGCATATAAATGTGAAAATTGTGTCATCGTGTTCTTCAAAAAGTTTGAGTAGCCATGAACTCATCTTGAAAAAAGCAGACGGATGAATTGGCTTGTCCAATAATGCCTTTTCGATGTTGATGTCTACGATTTCAACATCTGCATATTGCTCAGGTATTTGCAGTGTGTTCTGTTTGTAGTCATTGTCGCAAAAATAAAGGGCGACCAATAAATGATTGCCCTCGTTATCAGAGAATGCCTGTTCTATTGTTTTCATTTCTGTCCAGACATTTGTTTTGACAAGAATCTTTTGCGCAATTCTTTCATGCGTTCCTTCTTTTGGTGTTGCACTTTCGCTATGAAAGCGACCAATTCCTTTGACGGATTAGGTATTCGGATTGTGTTTGTCGTTTCTATATCTAATGATTTTGAATTATTTATACTGCAAAAGTATAATGTTTCTGTTTAAATTGCAACTGTTTGCGCATAAAACTAAAAAAACCGCAATCCGGTGGGGGAGTGCGGTTTGTGGCAAAAGAAATTTGCTCTATTCGGCTTTGAAGAGCGGTGTTGACAGATAGCGCTCGCCAGTGTCCGGAAGGAGCACTACGATTGTCTTGCCTTCGTTTTCCGGACGCTTTGCCAACTGCAGTGCGGCAGAGAATGCTGCACCAGAAGAGATGCCCACGAGCAAGCCTTCCTCTTTAGCCAACTGGCGTGCGCCGCTGAATGCGTCTTCGTTCGAGATTGGCAGAATTTCGTCGATAGCCTCGCTGTGGAAGTTCTTCGGCTTGAAGCCCGCTCCGATGCCTTGGATTTTGTGTGGACCAGGGTTGCCGCCAGAGAGCACAGGCGATGTAGCAGGCTCTACAGCCACTGCCTTCACGCTTGCTTTGTGCGCCTTCAGTGCTTCAGCCACACCGCTGACGGTGCCGCCCGTACCTACACCAGCCACGAAGATGTCCACTTCGCCGTCGGTGTCTGCCCAGATTTCCTCGCCTGTAGTGGCGCGGTGAGCCTTCGGGTTGGCTTCATTTTCAAACTGTTGCAGGATTATTGACCCAGGAGTCTGGTCGCGCAGTTCTTCAGCCTTTTTTATTGCGCCCTTCATACCCTCGCTTCCAGAGGTGAGCACAAGATTTGCACCGAGAGCGCGGAGCAGGTTCTTGCGCTCGTCGCTCATCGTTTCAGGCATGGTAAGAGTCAGTGAATAGCCCTTAACGGAAGCCACCCAAGCAAGACCGATACCAGTGTTGCCGCTTGTCGGCTCGATTATCGTTGCCCCCGGTTTGAGTTTGCCTTCTGCTTCGGCAGCCTCAATCATTGCCAAGGCGATACGGTCCTTGACGCTGCCGCCGGGATTGAAATATTCTACTTTAGCCACAAGACGGGCTTTCAAGTTCTCTGCTTTTTTCACGTGTCCAAGTTCTACGAGTGGAGTGTTGCCCACCAACTTGGTCAAATCTTCATAAATCTTAGCCATAGCGTTGTAGATTTTTTATTGTTTTTGTTTGGTGACAAAGGTAGATATTAAAATCCCAACGAAGGCAGAATATTATTCCAAAGAATACAAATAAAACTTAACGAATATTCTATAAACGTGCATAAAAATAAACTTAAACAGAATGCCGCCGTTAGAAATTGTATCCTAAATTCACGCTCCAGCAGCAGTTGCGCAGACTGTAGTCGGCGCCGCCTTCATAGTTTTTGGCGTTGTTTTTCACGCTGTGCTGATAGTACACGCCAATGTAGTAATGATTTAGGAACGTAAGACTTGTGCCCACCTTCAAGCCGATGTCCAAGCGGTTGACGGCAAGAAAATCCTTCGGGTTGGCGTGGAAATATTTTTCCTTGGTGACGGTGTGGTCAAACACCAGTTGTCCATCCTCCTCGCCGAAAGCAATGTAGGCATCTGTCTTCTTCGTGCCCGAGATGCCGTAGGAGAAATACGGACCGAAATCCACCGCCCATGAAGCCTGCGGCAACACGTTGAAGCGCCACGACAGCAACACCGGGATGCTGACCACATTGTAGCGCACGCGCACAAAGCGGCTGCCCATATAGTCCTCCTCGGCTGTGGCTGCCATCATAGAGGCATCGTAGCCGTGGCGCTCCCAGAAGAAGCCCACTTCCGTGGCGAGGAATTTGCGGATGTTGATGTCGGCAACGGCGCCAGCCTGCACGCCCGAGTGCCAGTAGAAATTACTCTGTATCAGTTCCTGCTGCGCATAGGTGTAGTTGGTGGCGATGCCCGACGAGTTCATTCCGGCTCGCAAGCCGAAAGTGAGTATTTGGTCGGGACGGGAGGTGTCGAAAAATGGCACATCGCTCTCGGCAGCGGCAGTGAGCGATATGAGCGACAGTGCAAGAAGTAGTATCTTTTTCATTTGTGTGAGTCTGTTTTATTGTGCGAAGATAGCGATTTTCGTCCTGATTATAAGCCCTTCGTGATGGCTAAAAATAGTCGGATGGTAGCAAATTATAGCCGCTCTTGCAGAAATTTCTCGATTGCGGTGAACGACACGTCGCTTTTCACCACCTCGTGCTTGCTGTTGAGCACGAAATAACTTGGTACGGTCTCGAAATCGAGCACATCGCCTTCGAGCAGTTCGTCGTAGGCATCGCTACAATGCTTCCACGAGGAGGGGAAAGTGGCTGCCTTGCGTTTCCAGTCGTCGGCTTCCTCAAACATTGCCACGCTCACCACTGCGATGCGCTTGTCCGCCAAAAGGGAGTTGACCACCTCGGAACGCTCGATTTGCGCAGCACCTTTCTTGCACACGTCGCAGTCGGAGTTGTAGAGAAACACGAGCGTGTAGTCCGCCTTCACCTTGGTGATGTGGAAATCGTGCCCGTTGTAGTCGCGCAACTTGAAGTCGACCGCCGAAGCAGCGTTGCTGATTAACAGCATCAGTAACAGTAGTCTTAAAAATCTCATACGGCAAAGGTAGTTATTCTGCGGTATGTTGCGGTAAAAATGAGGACAAAAAAACGCGGCGACTTACGGTCTCCGCGTTTTGGGGTGATATTTGCCAGAGGCAATTACTTGCCGCATTTAGCCTTGATGGCTGCCTTGATGCGGTCGAAGATTTCTTCTACAGTGCCCATACCTTCGATGGCGAGGTATTCGCCACCTTCCTCGTAGAACTTCTGGAGAGGCTGGGTTTGTGAGTGGTAGACGTTGAGACGGTTTTTGATTGTTTCAAGGTTGTCGTCGCTGCGGCCCGACTCTTCGCCGCGCTTGAGCAGACGTTTAACGAGTTCGTCTTCGTCAACGTGGAGACCTACAACGGCATCAACTTTTGCGCCGCGCTTCTCAAGCATTGTGCGGAGAGCCTTAGCCTGCTCGATTGTGCGGGGAAAGCCGTCGAAGATTACGCCGTCCTTAGCCTCTGGAGTGTTGTCGAGGATGTCGGCAAGGATGCTGATCATCAGGTCGTCAGGGATGAGTTGACCTTTAGAGATATAAGATTCGGCTGTTTTGCCGAGGTCGGTGCCTCGCTTGATTTGGTCGCGGAGCACTTCGCCAGTAGAGATGTGGAAGAGTCCGTAGTTTTTGATAAGGTTTTCGCTCTGAGTGCCTTTACCAGAACCTGGGGCACCGAAAATTACGATGTTGAACATAATTATTGTAGATTTTTGAAAAAACTGTGGGCTTTGTCCTGCGAAGGAAAAGCCCACGGAATTATATGTTTATAAATTACTTTCGAGGATATATATGTCCTTGAGTTGGCGGGCTTGCTCATCGATGTCGAGACCGTAGCCGATGATGAACTTCGTTGGAATCTCGAAGCAGCAGTAGTCCACTTTCACTTCCACTTTGGCGGCAGTAGGCTTGCGCAGCAGGGTGGCAAACTTGATTTCTGCCGGGTTCTTCTTTTCGAGCACGCTGATGAGTTTTTGTGCGGTGTAGCCAGTGTCGACGATGTCTTCGATGATTACGACTGTGCGGCCAGTGATGTCCTGATTGAGGCCAATCACTTCGCTTACCTCTCCGGTTGATGCCGTACCTTCGTAGGATTTGTAGCGGATGAACGAGATTTCCGAAGGGATGTCAATTTCACGGAACAAATCTGCCGCAAAGATGAAGGCACCTTTAAGTACGCAGATGAAGACTGGATTTTTGCCGGCGCAGTCTTTCTTTATTTCGGCTGCAACTTCTTTAATCCGGGCTTGAATTTTGTCGTTTGTGATGTAGGGTACAAACGTTTTGTCGTCAATGACTACCTTGTCCATAAGTGGATGAAAATGTTAAAATGTTGCGCAAAATTACTAATAATTACTTGGATGGCAATAATAAGTCGTTAAAAATATCGTGAAGCGGTGAATTATTGTTGCATCAAGTGTTCGGCAATGAGCCAGTCGAGGTTGGTGTCGAGGTCGACGGAGCGCGCGGCGTCCATCGGGCACATGCGGCGGCGTGTGAATTTGCCCAACGGCATCTTGCGCAGGCTCGCCACGTTGATGACGTAGACTGCACCGTTGTATTCCCACACCTTCGGCGCGTCCTGGCGGCGCGTAAACGTGCCGTCGCCTTTGGAGATGTGGAGAAATCCGTCGTCGTCGGTCTCGTAGCAGTTGTAGTAAGGGTTGCTTGCCGCTTCCTTCACCGTGACCACCATGTCGATGTCGGGTGTGTAGAGGCTAAGCGCATTGCGCACATCGTCGGCGGTGCGCATCGGCGAGGTGGGCTGAAGCAGCACGAGGCAGTCGTAGTCGATGCCTCGGTCGTGGTAGAAGTCGAGTGCGTGGAGCATCACTTCGTAGGAGCCGCTCTTGTCGGTGGCGAGGGCATCGGGACGCATAAACGGCACTTCGAGCCCCATTGAGCGGGCAACGTCGGCAATCTCGGGGTCGTCGGTCGACAAACAGATGTCGGCATCGTCGGCGAGTTCGCGCGCCACGTTGATGGAGTAGCCGATTAGCGGCAGTCCGCAGAGCGGACGGATGTTTTTGTGGGGTATACCCTTGCTTCCGCCGCGGGCGGGTATGAGGTAGAGAGTTTTCATTGATTTATGTCGTAGAATGGTTTGACGGTGATGCCTTCAAGCGGCGTGAGCGTTACGGCATCGACCATCTTCTGTAATGTGTCGGGCTGATAGTATGGGTTTTGTGCGGCGCGAGCCATGTGGCGGAAATCGTCGGAGAGGATTGTGTCGAGCCCTTTGCCGATTTCCTCCTCCGAAACGCCGCAGTGGAGCACCGATGGCGCTGCTGTGCGTCCCGACTGGCGGATGCCTATGTCGAGCGTGGGGATGCCCATCGATGGCACTTCGACGATGCCGCTCGACGAGTTGCCCACCACGGCTGTGGCGCAGTGGAGCACCGATAGGTAGCGGCGCATGCCCAGCGATGGGAATACCGCTGCGTTGTCGGGATGGCGTCGGGCGTAGTCCTCGATGAGTTGTATGATTATGCGGCCGTTGGTGTCGTTGTTGGGGTAGGTGAAAATCACTTTGTAGTCCAAATGCTTCTCAAGGGCGGCGAGCAGGTTGCGGCATTGCACCTCCGGACTTTCCTTGTCGAGCGTGGCAGGGTGGAAGGTGCAGAGCAAAAGATGGTCGGTGAGCGGCGTGTGGAGTTCGCTCTCCAGCACCTCGCGCGAAAGATAGTCAGCGTGCATAATGTTCCACACACCGATGGCGCCCGTATTGAATACCCTTTCAGGCTGTTCGCCCAGTTGGATTACCCGTCGGCGGTAAGCCTCCGTTTCCGTCATGTGGATGTGGCTCATCTTGGTGATGGCGTGGCGGATGCTTTCGTCGTATGCCCCTTGGCTGATTGCGCCCCCGGCAATGTGGGCTATGGGGATGCGGAAAATCAGTGCCGCCGAGGCGGTGGCGAGCATCTCGTAGCGGTCGCCGAGGATAATGAGCAAGTCGGGCTGCAGCGCAGCAAACGCCTCCGCCATTCCTGCCATGCACTGGCTCATTGCCGTGACCGTGCCTTGTGGCGAGTCGTTGTCCACCGCCATAGGCACACGCCAGTCAATCTTCAGCCCGTCGCGCTCAATCTCGCGCCACGTTGCTCCGTAGCGGTCGCTCAGGTGCATGTTTGTTGCTATGATTTTCAGGTCCACGTCGGCGCGCTCATTGAGAGCCTTTGCCAGCGGACTGAGTAGCCCCCAGTCGGCGCGTGTGCCTGTTGCTATGCAGATTTTTCTTTTTTTCATCGTGCATTGACTTTGATACAAAGGTAATAAAAAAATCCGCCCCGCGAAATCACTTCGCGGGGCGGACATTCACTCTAAACTATTAAAACTCTATTTAATGACAAAACGTCTGGTAATAGACTGTTGGTCGTTGTTGATAGTCAAGATGTAGACACCCTTTGCAAGGTGGGCTACAGGAAGAACAACGTT
The DNA here is from genome assembly GCA_963590405.1 of Eubacterium sp. CAG:180. GTDB lineage: Bacteria > Bacteroidota > Bacteroidia > Bacteroidales > Muribaculaceae > Limisoma. Next base: position 18,108 of record CAVAPE010000028.1, read on the forward strand.
TCCGCTGTTGTTGTCCTGCTGCATTACAAGCGCTCCGTTAGAAGCGTAGACACGAATTGAGTAGTCGGTCAGTGCAGTGTGGATGTTGAGGCGGTCGGTTGCTGGAACCGGGAACACGCGAACATCGCTGCTGATGTTTACATCGTTGACAGATGCTTCCTTTTCGTTGATTCTAACAGGAATGCGTACAAACTGTATCTTACCTTTCTGGGTTGCGCTAACCACAACGTCGGTCTCTGTCATGTCGGTAACACCGGTGAGGGTGAGAGTGCCGTCGGAGAGAGCAGCGGTTGCTTTGGTAGCGTCACAGTCGTCGGCGATTGCGTAGGCAACGGTAGCCTGGTCGTCGTCGAAAGTGAAGAGGGTAGAAAGGTCGACTGTGCCAGGCACTGAGATGCCGGCGAGCACCTCATTGGCGTCGCTGATTTCGCGGCTGCCGCCGAAGTCGTCGATACAAGCATAGGTTGGAGTAGTCAAGCCATAGGCGTTTTTCTTCGTTCCGGAGAACGAGAATGTAACCTTCTTGATTTTGCCGAACTGACGGAGGTCAACCCATTGCCAAGTGTCGAGGTAGTAGTGGTCGGCTGCTTTCTCCGAACGGTAGTCGGCGAGATAGTAGTCGAGCGAACCAACTGTGCCGTCGGCCTTGGTAACGTAGACAGTCATCAAGAAATAGTCGCCTGTTTCAAAGCCACCTGCTTTAGTCGACATGCCGTCGCCGTTGATGTAGGCGTTGGCGTTGTTGGCAGTGTTGGTTACGTAGAAGCCCTCAACATTGTCGCCGTCGGTAGCGTTGGAAACGTGGATGGCGTAAGTTGAACCAGCGTAAGAGTAGAGCACGCCGTAGTTAGCCGAGTTGTGTCCGTGGCCTACTGCCGACTTGTATTGGTCGGCATACGACTCGAACGATGTGTCGGTCTGGTTGCTCATGCCGAAGCCGCTCCACCATGTTGATGTGTGGTGCTCGGTGTCGAATGCAAACGAGCCGCTGACAAATTGCGAGATGGTGCCTGGAGCAGTCCAGTCGCCATTGTCGGCGCCACGTCCGTTGTAGTACGATTCAGCATCGAGGTAGTTGTCGTCGAATGTGGCAACAGCCTGTTTGCCCAAAACGTAGACCACGGTAGCATCGTCGGCAGTAGAGCCCCAAGCGTCGGTTGCTGTGGCAGTAAACACGCCTGAGCAAGTGAGTGCTGGCGACATTGCGTTAGCGCCAGTGGCAACGCTTTCCTTCATTGCGTTGGTCCATTCAACAGTGACAGGATATACACCGCCGTTCGACTCGCCGATCAGTTGCGCCTTTTCGCCGCTGTCGATAGTGTTCTGGTTTACGGTGCAAGCGAATGTCAATGGTTGAGGATCGCCGCTGAAGTTGTCGATATATGAGTTGCCGGTAGAAGCAAAGTCGATTGCTGTGATGAGGCCTTTGTCCTTCAAGTTGTAGAAAATCCAGCTGCTGGTAGCAGGAAGGGTGAACGACTGACCGTTGCCCTCGCCGTCGTAGACATTCATCGGTACTTCAACGTCGGAGAGATAGTAGAAGCCCTTCAACGGAAGCCCCTTGTCGGTGTTGGTGAGTTGCAGAGCACTTACTTCGCCAATCTTGGCAACCTTTGTGCCTTCAACTGCTGTGCCTTCCTTCTCTTCAACGGTAAATCCAGCAAATTCGGCAGTACCGTCCTCAAATCCATTTTCGGTAGTCTTTACATTCTCGAATGTGGAAACTTCCGTCGGCAGATAAGTAGTGGTGAATGCCTCACTTGCGATGACCTCACCGTCAGCAGTGCCGTCGAGGCTTTCGAGGAGAGCGTAAGCCACATATTCAGTCTGGCTGTTGAGTTCTGCGAGTTCGATTGCAGCCTCTTTTCCTGAGCGGATAGTGACAGCCTCGGTTGCGGCTTTCAGTTCTTCGGTAGTAGGAGCAGTCTCAGTCGACTGTTTAACGGCGATGTAAGCCTTGCCGTTGGCAGTAGCCTTCAGCGTCAACACTGCAGAGTTGTGGGTTACGCCAGAAATTGTAGGATAACCCTCTTCGCAAGCAGGAACGATGCTTGGGTCGCTGTACTCGTAGGCACCGATTGTAGGAGTCGTTGTGCTACGGGTAGCGCCAAGAATATCTTCAGTTACGTAGTCGAGCGGAGTAGCGTTGAGCAAGTTGCCTGCTGCCGACGGGAAGAGCATTGTGCTGCTGAGGAACGCAACGTCTTCGTTGTAACTGTTGGTCTCGTTGACGGCAGTAGTCCATTCGCCGAAGGTAGCATACTTGGTGTTCGAACTTGTATGTCCGTAGACTGTACCAGTAGTGTAGCCAACATTGTTGGAGAAGTGGATGCCACTTACGTAAGAATCCTTGTAGAGGCGGAAAACCAAGCCGCCGTCGCGGGCAAGGATAATGTTGTTGCAAACATTGAAGTCAGTCATTTGGTCGTTGAGGAAGCAACCAACATTTGCTGTTGCGCCACCGATAACGAGAGTGTTGTAGACAATGTCGGTGTAGGACGACGTGCCGTTGATTTTGAGAGCGGAAGAAGTAGTCTTGCTGCTCGTTACGCTAACCTCGTTGTTGACGATGCGTGAGCGGTGGTCGGCATCCGAAGCGATTTTGCGCACGTAGATACCTGTAGCCTCCACGCCAAGGTCGAGGTGGATGCTGTTGCCAGCCACCGACCAGTTGTTGCCAAATTGGAGGTCCAGACCTGTGAAGCCGCGTGAGAGAGTGGTTGTGTTGTTCTCAATCACGTTGCCGCGGATAGTCATGTCATTGTCGCCGCTATAGGCAGAGATAGCCGAAGCCGCATTGTCGCGGAAGGTGTTGCCTTCAACCACAGTGCCTACTTGCTTGGTCAGGGCTACATAGGATGTGCCGCCGACGGTAGCGCCGCGGTAGCCGCCCTCAAGGAGCGAGTTGCTGAGCGTGAAGTAGTCGTTGTTGCCGTTTTCAACATCCTTTGCCAATTGGCGAAGAAGAACGATCTGTTCGCCTGTCGATGAAGTCTCCACGCGGTTTGTCACGAGATGGCAAGCATCGACGGTGTCGTGCTGGCTGACGTTAATCATATAGACAAGGGCAGGGAATGTCTTGTCGGTAGTGGTGACTGTTACGCCACGGAGGGTAACGTAGTCAGCGCCGTTGAACGTAACCACGCCATATTTGTCATTGTCGTAGCCAGGGTCTGTGTAACTGTTGTGGTAGATTTTCACATCGTTGTAGTCACCGCTTTCCGACTGGATCGTTACAGTGTTGACATCTGAAGCACCGTTGATTTCAGGGATGTTGACCTTCTCGTTGTATTCGCCGGCCTTGATGTTGATGACAACAGGGCCTTCGATACCAGTAGCAACATCGTCGATGGCTTCCTGAATCTTGGCATAGTCGCCGCCTTCGCCTACGGTGTAGGTGCCTTTCTTGCCTGCCTTCATGGCAGTGCTTGCGGTTACAGTGCCTTCAGCCACGTCGGCACCGCCAGCAGTGAGCGAAGTCAAAGTTGCTTCAGCAGTGTCGCCAGGGTTAGCCTCAACGTTGAAGTCGTAGGCAACCCAGAAGTAGTATGTGCCTGGAGCCGTTACGGTGTAGTCGGTAGTTACTTCGTAAGGAGCGGCATCGGCAGAGCCGAGCAGGTTGTTGGTGCTGAAGTCCTCTGTTGTAGTTGTATAGACCTTAGCAGCAGTGATGACATCGGCAGCCGAGTTGCCAGCAGAAACTGCAAACTTGGAGAAGTTGAGTTCGCCCTTGTCGCCAGCCACTGTCACGCCCAAACGGAGCATTGGCGCATCCTTGGCACCGCGTTGCGATTGCGCAGCAGCCACGCTTTCAGCCTTAACTTCGCCCACGCTGAGCGGGAGAGTTTCGTACTGGATGGCTTCGATTTCCCATCCGTCGCAGGCGTAACTATAACTTGGAGAATTGAAGTAGATGGTGATTTTGCCGTCGTCGGAGAGTGAAATTATAGGACTTTCAGGCTTTTTGCTAACTTTCATGTCGGCAGTAGTTTTCTTCTCGCCGCCATAATAGATACTGAAGTTGTCGTTGTAATTGATTGTGAAGTTGTTGAATGTGAGTTTCACAACCTTGCCTTCGTCTTTCGGACGGAAAGTGATCTGTCCTTCAAAGTTCTTCGGCGATTTGCCGTCGGCACCGCCGTTGTCGTAGAACATCAGTGCAGAGTCGCCGACAACGATTTCGCCGTTGTCGCCAGCCTGAAGATTATAGGTGTTCTTTACTGTGCGTGAGCCTTCTGGGTCGCCGTTTTCAGCGTCGACAGTGATAGTCTTTTCTGATGTAGTGATTGACTTCACTGCAGCGTCGATAGTCGCATCGATGACAGCGTCGTCGTTGAGGTCGAACGTAAGCCAGAAGTAGTTGTGGTCTTCTGCAAGTTCGAGAGGACGAGCGAAGGTTACGGTAGCCTCTGCTGTCTCGGCATTAATGTCGAGGTCGGCGATTGAGGTTTCCTTCACCATTGTGCTGCTCGTGCCAGTAGAGTAGACGTGGAGTTTCTTCACGTTGGCCTGGCAGCCCTTCATGTCGAAGGTGATGCCGTTGAGCACTACAGTGCTGAGGTTACCGCCAGTCTGGATGTCGACACCGAGGATTTCCTGGTTCTGTGCACCTTGGTTGACAACATCAGTGCTTGCCTGCGAAGCAACCACCTTGCTGACCTCCATTGCACGCGGCACGTATTCGCTCACTTCGGCTGTCCAGCCCTTGGCTGTGTAACTTGACGAAGTGGTGTTGGCATTGAACACTACGGTAAGAGCGCCGTCGGTGCTCTTCGAGCGGAGTTTGCGACCAGGACCGACGTTCTTGTCGTCGGCAGAGGTGAGCGCCCAAAGGAGTTCGCCAGTAGTACCCTTGCCACTGTACACTTTGAACGTGGCTTGTGGGAAGTAGGATGATGTGCCGTAGTAGAGGGCAAACGACTGGATGTCGAGTTCGATGATTGTGTTGTCGTTGCCTGGGATAAACGTAGTGATCTGGTCACCTTCTACTGGTTCGTATCCGTTGTAGGAAGCATATGGGTTTGGCGTGTTGGTGAATGTCCAAGTGCCGAAGATTGTCTTTTCAACTGTTCCGACGTTGGATTTGATGATGTTCTTCACCGAACTGTTGCCGTCGGGGTTGACCGTTGTCGGGGTGTAGTTGGTGCCACCTACGGTAATCTGGTTACATCCAGCATCGAGGATTTCGCCTGTTTGTGCGCGTGGGTCGATGTCGTAAGCCAACCAGAAGTAGTTGTCACCCTCCACCAGTTCTTGGTTGATGTCGACCGAGAACTCTGCTGCCGGAGTGACTTCGGCAAGGAGATTGGTGGTGGCGAAAGTCGATGACTTGGCTGTGTAGTAAACTTTAGCCTTCGACAGGTGGGTGATGTCGGTTGTGCCTTCGGTGTTGAAGGTTAATTTCGTTGCGTTGATGGCCTGAGTGTTGTCGGTCTTCACCACAACGGCGAGGATAGGCTGGTCGGTAGAGCCAGCAGTGCTTGTCTGGTCGGTGACTTGCTGCGTATCGACTGAAGAAACGGTCATAGGACCCGGTTCAAACTCCGAGACAGTGGCTTCGAAGCCAGCGCCACGATAGTAGTCGCCAGTTGTCGACTTCAACCAAACGGTGAGAGAACCGTCGGCGGCTGAAGAGCGCAGCGTTACAGGCTTGTTGTTGTAGACCTGTGCGTTGAGATTGTCGGCATCTACGCCTGCGCCGTTGTACACCTTCAGTTTGTCGTTGTAGGAGTCGCTACCATAGGTAGATTCATAGAGACCAACTTTGGTGAACTTAATCTGTATGATCTTGCCTGCTGTTGTAGGCTTGAATGTGACAGAACCTTCAAATTTCGATGAAATCTTGTTGTCCTTGCCACCGTCGTCGTAGAATTGGAATCCCGAAGGACCTACATTGTAGGTGCCTGCAGTAGTCATCAAGAGTTCGTTGCCCACGGTAACGGTTGTGCCGGTGACTGCTTCGGAGAGTTTCTCCTCGTCGCCAACCTTGACCGATGTACATTGGGCTTTGATTTCAGAGCCAAGGGTTGCGCTCGGAGCGATTTCGCCCACGAGCCAGAAATAGTTGTTGCCATTGGCAAGTGCTTGCGAGCCAACGGCGGTTACGGTAGTACCCGAAGTTGTAGGCACGCCGAAGAGAGTAGCCTTCGCGATGTTGAACGAAGCAGCCTCGTTGGTGCTGTAGATTTGCAGGTTGGACAACTTCGAGAAGTCAGCAGTGTTGCTGAGGTCGAAAGCCAACTGAGTAACGTTCAATGGATTGCTTGCTCCAGAAGCCTGGACGTTTACACCCATAAGGGCTTGCTTTCCAGCGCCGAGAGTTACTGATGTCGTTCCGAGTGCAGCCTCTGTGGTTGTGCTGTACTCCATGTCGGCATTAGATACAAGTTCGACGTCGAAGCTGTACTTCGTGGCATCGTCGTCGTTGTAGTAAGCCACTGTGAGTGAGCCATCGGAAGCCGTCGACTCAAACACTTTGTTAACGGCAACCGCGCCCATGTCGCCCGAAGGCAACGAGTAGCCGCTGATTGTCTTCGCGCCGTTGTACACCTTCAATTCTGCACTGGAGAATCCGTAATATTGGGTGCATGTAACGCGAATCACTGAGCCTGCCGTAGGAACGAGGTGGACGGAGACAGCATTGTCCATCTCGTCTTCACCCCAATAGCCTTGGTAGGTCAGCGTAGATTTCTCTGTTACGGTTACTTCAGCGTTTGGCGTGGCATTGTATGAATATGGCATCTTGATCGATGCAGACCAAGCCGTATTCGTGCCAATGAGCAGAAGCGCCAACGTAACCAACAGGGTTGAAATACGTTTCATAAGCATTCGTGTGATTAATAAAGTTAATAAAAATAGTTTCTTTCCTCTTGTGTGAAAGAACAATCACGAATGCTTGTAGTGATGGCTACGACGGGGAATGGTATACGGAAAAAAGCGGACACAGTTATTGCCCTGCACATCGCTTTTACACGTTGCCCTAACTCCCGAAGGCACCGAGATTTTCTTTCTTGAAACAGGCAGGTCTTCTGACTTATCTCTCCCCTCAGACGGCCTTCCCGTGGGATGTAGGCTCCCACAGTGGCATAATGTCTGGGTTCGGCGAGAATCACAGCAGCGGGTACTGTCGCCGATTTCCACGGCATTCCCTTTTAATCACGCTCCGCAGAGCGCAAACCGATTTCATCTGGGCAAAGATACTATAATTTTTTGAATTACAAGTTTTTTAAGGAATTTTTTCAGTAATTCAATCGCCCCCGCTTTTCCCCAACTTTTCCATTGATAAATTATACCATTTCGGGTATATTCTGTATATTTGCGCCTACTAATGTATGGAACTATGGGTAACAATTTGTCGAAATACGTAAAGGATATGCGGCGCAACTTCAACCTTACGCAGGTTGATTTGGCTGAAAAGTCGGGCGTTGGGCTGCGCTTTGTGCGCGAACTGGAGCAGGGGAAGGAAACACTTCGCCTCGACAAAGTGAATGACGTGCTGGCTCTCTTCGGCAGCGAGGTCGGCCCCGTAAAAATCAACCGTGAATAAAGCAGACAAGCAGAGAGATGAAACGAGGAAAGGTTTTTGTGCAGGACAGGTTTGCCGGTGTCTTGACAGAGAATGAAGATGGCTTCACGTTTGTCTACGATGATGCTTATTTGAAACAGTCAGATGCAGTGGCTGTAAGTTTGACTTTGCCGTTGTCGGCGAATCCTTATAGGAGTGATGTAATGTTTCCGTTTTTCGACGGTCTGATTCCAGAAGGTTGGCTGCTATCAGTGGCAGAAAACAATTGGAAAATCAGCGAGCGCGACCGTATGTCGCTTTTGCTTGCATGCTGTAAGGACTGTATTGGGGCTGTAAGTGTCGTGCCAATGGAAAAGGAGGGATAGACTATGGAAAAGTGTCTTTGCTGCTATAAGAAACTGAAAGAGGGTCAAAAGGATTATCATCCTGCTTGTGCTCGCAAGTTGTTTGGCGCAAGTCAGGCTCCAGTGCTTGGCTATTGCCGCTCAGAAATCGGTGATTTGGCAAAAGAGGTGGTGCGAAGCCAGACTGCAGTGACAGGTGTGCAGGCAAAGTTGTCGCTCAGTGTCAATCCTGGCGGGTGCAACGAGCCGCAACGGTTTACTATTGTGGGTTTGTGGGGGCATTATATTCTGAAGCCCCAGTCCGATCACTTCTGTTGGTTGCCAGAAATAGAGGGTGTTACGATGCACATGGCAGAGGCGGCAAAAATTACAGTTGTGCCTCATGGTCTTATTCGTTTTGCCGACGGTGAACTTGCTTACATCACTCGCCGTATTGACCGGGAAGATGACGGCAAAAAGATACAGATGGAGGATATGTGCCAACTAACAGAGAGGCTTACCGAATACAAGTATAGAGGGTCGTATGAACAGATTGCCAAATGCATACAGCAATATTCGTCGGTTACTAAACTCGATTTGGTGAATTTCTGGGAGGTGGTGATTTTCTGCTGGATAACCGGTAATGCCGATATGCATTTGAAAAACTTTTCGCTTTATAATCGAGGCGGTTTAGGTTTCGCCTTGACACCTGCGTATGATTTGCTTTCAACGGCATTGGTTATGCCAGAGGATACCGAAGAACTTGCGTTGACTCTTAATGGAAAGAAACGCAAAATCCGTCGTGCTGATTTTGAGAAGGCTATGCAACAGTCAGGCATCTCCGAAAAGGTGATGATGAATATTGAAAAGAAATTCCGCAAGGCTTGTCCAAAATGGCTCGAACTGATTGATATGTCGTTTTTGCCTGACGAGATTAAAAGGAAGTATAAGCGGCTTATTTTGTCAAAGGTTTATACTTTGGCTTCTGCTAAAGGTAAATAACGAATTATACCCTAAAGGGTGTAAATAGTGTGAAATATTAATAAATTATACCATTTCGGGTATAATAAAGCGGGGGATGGTTGACGCCATCCCCC
>CAVAPE010000029.1:0-19663 GCA_963590405.1 Eubacterium sp. CAG:180
TCATAGCACACTATAACTCAACGGATTGCCTTCCGTTGACCATAATTTGAATGCTATTCTGCATACTAAAGCCGTGCAAATATAGCAATTCTTTTGTTCAACGAAACACTTTTTTAGAATTAATTCACACCTATACAACAAAAAGTAACACTATTGCAACCCATCAAGCGAAAATGCAAAAATCACCAAATGTAGTGATTGCCCGAAAGCAATTTTAGCAATTACTTTGCAAGCGAAAATTTAGTTAAGTTTTGAAAGTTCCGAGTCTATTGTTATCCTCCGCCGCCATCGTTGCGGCAATGCATTCCCAGGCTGCACCGACAGGCACATTCGATGCCAACCAGTACGGCGACTCCATCGTAAACCTTAAAGAAATTTCGGTGACCGCAACCAAGCAACTGGCAGAGGCGGAGGCCAATGGTTCGGCAGCCACCCTGATTGGACGCTCGCAAATCGAGAGACTTAATCTTGCCAACGTGAAAGAGGCAGGAGCCATCGTCCCTAATTTCTTCATCCCCGAATACGGTTCGCGCATCACGTCATCCATCTACGTGCGCGGTATGGGCGCTCGCATCGACCAGCCAGTTGTGGGTTTGGTCATCGACAATGTGCCAATCCTCAACAAGGACAACTACGACTTCGACATCGCCGACATTGAGAGCCTGCTGATGCTCCGCGGCCCGCAAAGCACGATGTACGGACGCAACACGATGGGCGGCGTGGTCAACATTCGCACACTCTCGCCGCTGTCGTACGAAGGTTGCCGCCTTCTTCTGGAATACGGCAAGGCGAATTCGGCGAAAGCCTCTGTGTCGCACTATAGCCGCGTGTCGCGCTCGTTTGGCGTGGGCGGCAACATCTCAGTCTACCACACCGACGGCTTTTTCAAGAACCTGAACAACAACAAACTCTGCGACAAGGAAACATCGGCGCGGATGATGCTGAAACTGGCTTGGAAACCCACCGACAACTTCATTCTCGAAAACATGGCAACGGCATCGCTCACCCGTCAGGGCGGCTATGCCTACGAATTTGCCGACACCCACGAAATCAACTACAACGACACTTGCTTCTACCGCCGCACCTCGGCGATTGACGGACTTACCATAAAATGGAAGACGGGCAATGTTGACATCACAAGCAGCACAAGTTACCAGTTTATCGACGACAATATGACGCTCGACCAGGATTTTCTGCCGTTGTCCTACTTTGTAATGTCGCAGAAAAAGACCGAGCACGGACTCACACAAGACTTCATCGTCAAGGGGTCGGCAATCGACGGCAAACTGAATTGGATTGGCGGAGCATTCGGTTTCTATAAGCATCTGAGCATGTCGGCGCCGGTGACATTCAAGGAATACGGCATCGACAACCTCATTGCTGGCAAATGGAACGAGATGAACCCCTCCTATCCTCTCGTCTGGGACGAGCCACAGTTTGTGCTCGGCTCGAGATTTACTATGCCGTCGATGGGCGCAGCCGCCTACGGCGAAGCATCGCTGAAGGCAGGAAGGTTCACGATTATCGGCGGCGTGCGGCTCGACTATGAGCGCACCCGTCTGCGCTACTACAGCGACTGCTCCACAAGTTACACCATTATGCAGACTGCATCCGATGGCTCGGTGATGCCCTACGCCGTCCACCCCGTAGAAATCCACAACACTGGCAAACTGGCGCGCTCGTTCACGCAACTGTTGCCGAAATTCACACTCTCCTACGCCCTCCCTACCCGCGCGACGACCGACCTAAGGTTGACAGTGGCGAAAGGCTACAAGGCAGGCGGATTTAACACGCAGATGTTTTCCGACGTGCTCCAACAACAGTTGATGGCAAGTATGGGTATAGGTCGGCAATACGACATTGACCAAGTGGTGGGCTACAAGCCCGAAAGCAGTTGGAACGTGGAGTTGGGCGGCTCGCTGCAAACGGCCGACGGCAAGTTGTCGGCAAGCCTGACGGGATTTTACATCAACTGCCGCGACCAGCAACTCACGGTGTTTCCCGACGGCGACATCACTGGGCGCATCATGACCAACGCCGGCAAAGCCCGCAGCCTGGGCATGGAAGCGTCGCTGACCTACCGCCCTACTGGCAGGCTCACACTCAACGCAAGTTACGGCTACACCAACGCCAAGTTCATCAAGTTCAACAACGGCAAAGAGGACTATGCTGGAAACTTCGTACCCTACGCTCCGCAGAACACCGTATTTGCCTCTGCAAACTATCTGATTCCAATCAACAGCAAAGTGCTGCGCTACATCTCCCCACTCGTTTCCACCTCGGGCATCGGCAAAATCTACTGGAACGAGGCGAACACTATGGCTCAGAACATTTATTTCAAGATTGATGCGAGCATAAAATTCTCGTTTGCGAAATTTTCCGTAGATTTGTGGGCAAAAAATTTGACTTCGACGCAGTATTCCACGTTTTATTTCGTTTCAATAAAACACGAGTTCCTGCAACGCGGCAAACCCGTGCAGTTTGGAGCCACACTAAGAGTAACAATTTAAACAACCTATATTAAAATGAAGAAATTACTTTCAATTTTTGCCGTCTTGGCAATGGTGCTTATGACACAATCGTGTGTAGGCAGCAGCGACACCCCTGACTACAACCAGAGCATTTCGCTCAAGGGCTACAACCACATCAACGAACTGACAAGCACCGACAACCCTATCCGCCTGAAGGCTGCAAAATACAACATCGGCATCAATATGGGCGACTACACTATGGACATTGACATTACAGGTGCATACGATGCCAGCGGCGATGAAACCACATTGTACTTCAAGAAAATCAAGTACTCTTATTCCTCTACAACTGGCTTCACCTTCTCTCTTGCTGAAGCGACACCGACATCGAGCGACGGCACAGAGCACAAGGTGACAGACCTCAAGGGCAACATCACCCAATGGGCTATCCTGAACTCCGGCGAATCGACATATTTCTTCCTGTCGCTGCTCCAAATCAGTTACACCCTCGACAGCAAATACGAGGTGTTTGCTACCATCGAGACATCGACCAGCACACTGCCTGAAGTATTGTTCACAAACTGCAGCACAAAGACAACCGCAGAAAGCGTGTCACCGTTCAGCACAACAGTAACCACCTATATGGTCAAATTCAACTCGACCACTAATGCCGACGTGATACTCCGCAATGCACAGTTCTCGCAGCGCATGCCACAAACCTCGATGGTGTTCCCTAATCTCCCTGTAACACTCACGAAGGACGGATATGTGATTGAAGCAGCAGAGATTACACCGACAGTCAACGACACTCCGATGGCAAGTTACAAGATTTCGAACTTCAAGTTTGAGGCTACTAACAAGGGTACTATTTCCAACACTTCATTCAACTGCACAATCAGCGACGTGCCTTACACCGTAACTGGCTACGGCACAATGAAGCCAACAAACGCTGACCAATAAGCAAAGCATCTAATCTCACAATATCCCGAAGCCGGCACATTCTACAAAAAAGGAATTGCCGGCTTTTTTGTTAATTAATCTTGTTTGACCGTTCTTTTTATTAGAAAATTGGAATTTTCTGCAAAATAATAGTACCTTTGAACCAGAATATTATGCTCAACGACGACACAGAAATAGTCAAACGTCTTCAGGATCCCAAGCAGTGCCGCCAGGCATTCAACGAGATTATCAGAACCTATAGCGAACCTCTCTATTGGCAGATTCGCCGTATGGTTATGAACCACGACGATGCCAACGACCTGCTGCAAAACACCTTTCTGAAAGCCTGGACGAGCATCGACAATTTCCGCGGCGATGCTAAGTTGTCGACATGGTTGTACAAAATCGCAATCAACGAGTCAATCACCTTCATCAACAAGGAAAAGCAGAAACAGAACATCTCCATCGACGAGGACGACTCGTTTCTTGCCAACTCACTCGAAAGCGACGAATGGTTTGACGGCGACGAAGCCAAGTTGTTGCTGCAAAAAGCCATTGCTACCCTGCCAGAGAAGCAACGGCTGATATTCAACATGAAGTATTTCGACGAAATGAAATACGAAGACATGTCGGAAATACTGGGCACCTCGGTAGGCGCACTGAAAGCCTCCTACCACCATGCCGTAAAAAAAATTGAACTTTTTTTTGAACAGCATTAAACCTTCCGTCATTAATCAAGTCAAAAGGGTACTATGGACAAAAAAAGCGACATATTGACTAAATTAGGCAAAGATTCCGGATTTAAAGTTCCAGAAGGCTATTTCGCTGATTTTGCGGACAAAATGGCTAATTCATTGCCTGAGCGTGAACTTCCGAAGGTTGTAAAGCCGACACGCTGGATGCGCATCCGTCCGTATGTTTATATGGCGGCTATGTTTGCAGGTGTGTGGTGCATGTTGTATCTCTTCCAGGATTTGTCAAAACGCAGTGGCGCAACAAGTACCGACGGACAGTTTGCCGAAGCAATGAGCGACCCACAAATGTGGAACGAACTCGAGAAGTCAGGACAAGTATCCGATGATGATTTGATGGAACTCATGAACGACTCTGGCGTTGAGTTTGACACCACATTGAACTAAAAACGAGTAACGATGATTCGTAAATCAACACTTGCAAGCCTTCTGATTGCCACCATTTTGCTACCAGTAATGTTGTCGGCGCAGACATCGACCGAACAACGCTCACGCTGGATGGAGCAAATCAGGAAAAGCAAATTTGAATTTTTCACCAAAGAACTTAGCCTAACAAAGGAGCAACAAACTAAGTTTCTGCCCCTTTACGAAGAGATGGAGAAAACCATCTATAAAGCAAACAACGAAACCGAACAATTGCTGAAAAAGACGGCTGAAAACACCCGTGCAACCGACACAGAATACGAGGCCACGGCAACAGCGGCTGCTAAAGCGACTTTGCGGCAGGGAGAGATTGAACTTGAATACTTCAACAAGTTCAGCAAGATTTTGAGCAAGAAGCAGTTGTTTCTGCTCAAACAAGCAGAAGACAAATTCACGCAATACCTGCTAAAGCAACGGCGAAAATAGCCCGATTTAAAGCAACAATCAACAAAAGCGCCTCTTGCGATTTTCAAGCAGAAGCGCTTTTTTGTTTTTAACACACAAGACCTACAGATAATGAACAAACTTATTCCAGCAATGGCCATCGCATCTGCCATCAGTGTCAACGCCATGGCAAAAGTACCCGATTTTCGATACCCGGAAACCGTAATCAACGATGCGACAAAACAAATCACAAAAGCGGAGAAAGACGGCAACGACAAACTGCTGATTGACGGAATGATACGGTTCTCACTGGCGAAATCCCAAATTTCGTCGGACTTTTTCCCAATGCTTGCACAAAAGGCCGACAGCATTGCCAACAATGCCAAGGACGTGCGCACCAAAGCCCTGATGCTCGGGCTGGAAGGCGACTTGCTTGCAGCAACCTACCATGATGACAGTTACAAGTACGACCAACGGCAAAAAGCAGGGACGACGCGCCCAAAGGATATGCGCGAATGGAGCAGAGAAGACTACCGCGACCGCATTCTTGAATTGTCGAGCGCAATGCTTGCCGACAAAGACAAATTGCTCGCCACGCCAGTTGACAAATACAAGGACATCATCGAGCAGTCAAAAATTCTGCCGGAATTTACGCCAACTCTCTACGACATGCTTGCCCATCGGAGTATTAGTCAAATCCGCCAGATTGCCGAATATAGCGACACAGTGTCGAAACAACGCATCAACGACATCTATGCCTCGTTGCTTGCCAGCCACAAAGAGGGCGATGCCGCCTACATCTACACGCTGACGCAGAGGTTTGAACGCGACAACGAAGAATCGCTCGACCACTTGAAGGAAATTGCGCGGAAATATGCCGACAGTCCTTACAGCGTGGAAATTCTCGACCTACTTGCCAGCCGCAACGGCAAAGATGCCGAGGTGATAAAGATGATGCGCAGAGCCGTGGTGAAGCACCACTCCTACCCTCGCATAAATGCGTTGCGAAATCGTCTGCGCAGCATCGACCAGCAGACGCTGAACATCGAAAATCCAGAAGTGGTAACATCGACGCAGCCGATCAAGTTGACAATATCCAACACCAACGTGGACAAAATAACGGTTTGCGCATACGCCCTTCCATCTGATTTTCCGATGTCGCCAGACTCACTTAAAGCGGTGAAAAAATATCCCGTCGCAAAGAAAATCACATTTGACATACCCAAAGGGAAGGACACAATAGCCGAATTTCCAGCGCTCCCTATTGGCAAATATGCCCTTGTGCCCACATTCACCGACAGAGAGTCGGGCAGAACAGTCGACGGATGGATGGTAGACTATGTAACAGTGTCGGATATTGATATAATGATGTCTATGGAAGTCAACGGCGACGACCGCCTCTTCGTGGTAGATGCCCATACCTCGAAGCCTATTGAGGGAGCGAAAGTAACCGTCCGCACCAGAGACGACGGCAAAGTGTGGCGCACGCTGACCACCGACAAAGACGGATACGCACTGCTCAACGACCTGCACCACAATACTTACTATTATTTCCAAGCCATTGTAGGCGACGACTACAGCAAAGAGTTCTGCACGATGCTACACAAAAGAGATGTGTCGGAGCAAGCAAATCTCCATTGCTCGGTATTCACCGATCGCGGCGTCTATCGCCCTGGCGAAACGATTAATTTTGCTGCCGTTGTCTATCGCTCTGGCACTCACGTTTTTGAGTTGGCTAAAAAGCAAGCGCTGACAGTTGAACTTATCAACAGAAATTGGAAGACTGTCGAAACTAAGAAAGTCACTACCGACGAGTTTGGTCGCGTCAGCGGTTCGATGACAGTGCCTTCCGACGGTTTGACTGGCTCGTTTACCATTCGGATTAAAGCCACTGGCAACAACAATATCGGCTCCGCCCGCATTGAGGTAAGCGAATACAAAGCCCCGACATTCTACATTGAAATCGACCACGACAAAAGCGAACTCAAGGAGTTCGACAAGGTGAAAATCTATGGACGGGCAATGACCTATTCGCAATTTCCGCTTGCCGACACCAAGATTGAAGCATCGTTTGAAGAAGGGTTTGCTTGGTGGTGGTCCGACGTGGAGTTTAAGGACTACGAAACTGAAACCGTAACCGATGCAAATGGAGAGTTTACAATCACTATCCCTGCCAAAAATTTCACAGAAAAAGACGGACAGTTGTATGTCAACGCCACATTCCGCGCCACCGACAACCGCGGCGAAACGCAATCGAAGAACGAGATGCTGAAAATCGGACGATTGACATCACTCCCTACGCTTAACGACATCACAGCCAATGCTCTGCGACCAGTGGAAATCAGCAAAGACCTCAAGAACTTTGACTTGCTAACCTACACCATCCTCGACAAGGATTCAGCGCAAGTACTGTCTGGCCAACTCACGCCCGAAGCGCAAAGCATTGACTGCTCACACCTGAAGAGTGGCGAATACACCCTGAAAGTGTCGATACCCGACGGCGACAGCAAATCACTGAAACTGTGCTTATTCCGCCCTACTGACGAGAAATTGGCATTCCAAACGCCTTTGCTCATCGACACCGATGGACAGACGACCTGCGACAGCGACGGCTCGTTCTGCATCCGTTGGGGCAACAGCATTGAAAGTTATTTCTACTACATCATCACTTGCGACGGAAAAATCACTGATTTCGGATGGCAAGGCAGCGAAGCCGGCATGCACGAGTTTAAGGCGAAAGCCGAATTTTCGGAGCGCGGCAAATCGGAAATCATCATCTACCACATGGAAAATCATGAGGTGAAGACCACAAGCATAGCGTTGCAGCCAGCCACCCCGCAGGACAAGATTGAGATCGTGGCGGAAACGTTCCGCGACAACATCACTCCTGGCGCAAAAGAGACATGGAAACTGCGCATCAAGAACAACAACGGCAAAATCTACCGCTCGGCAGTGATTGCCAACATGTACGATGCTGCGCTGAATGCCATTCAGAGCAACACCTATTATTTTGCGCCGACACCTTACAGTCCAATGCTGTATTCTGTACACAGTCAATCAAACAACAATCACTGTGTCAATGCGTATGTCAACGTCGATTATCTTGACTATGAGTCTTTCACTCTCCCGTGGTTGAACTACTATGGCGAATCGTTCACCACGCGGAGATACTACGGACTTGGCGGAACACGGCTTTACAAAAACAATTTGTGCTTGGATGCTGCTGCCGCACCGATGAGAAGTGCTGCATTCGCAGTCAACGGAGAAGACATGTCGCTCGATGAAGCGGAAGTAGCCGTGACCGAGGAGAAATCGCCTGCCGACAGCGAAGATAGCACTGCTCAGTTGCGCGACGAGGGCGTAAAAACGGCATTCTTCCTGCCAGGACTTGTCACCAACGAAAACGGTGAAGTCACGTTTACCTTTGAAGTGCCGAACCGCAACACGCAGTGGCAATTTTCAGCCGTGGCGTACACCGACGACCTCCACGCCCACTACATCAACCGCCTTGTCACGGCATCCAAGGAACTGTTGGTGTCGCCTAATGTGCCTCGATTTGTCCGCGAAGGCGACCACTTGACAATACAGACGGCGGTAATCAACAACACCGACACAGTGCAGACTGTCGATGCCACTATCGAAATCAGCGGCACGAAGCATTCCTACAACGGCATCGTGCTTGAGCCGAAAACATCGAAGTCACTGACGGCGACCTACGAAGTGCCGACTACCGCCACCGACATTGTAGTCACCACGAGCGTAGCCCGCGACGGACGCATGGTCGACGGACAACGCGACCGCATCACCGTGCTTACAGCCACGTCGGATGTTGTCGAGGCAGCACCGTTCTATCTCAGTAGCAAAGACAGCCACGCGACGTTACCTATGCCGCATTTCAACAGCGAAGGTCGCATGACCATTGAATATGCCGACAATCCGGCATGGTACGCTGCCTCTGCCCTGCCCTCGATGCAGCAAACGGCAGAAACGGCATCTGCCCACATTGCCAACTACTTTATCTCGACGGTGGCATCGAACATCGTTTCCAACAATCCAGAGATTGCAAAGGCCATCGACGAATGGACGAAAAACAAGTCGCTCAAATCCAACTTGCAGAAAAATGAGGATCTGAAGATTATCGCCCTCGACAATACGCCGTGGGTACGCCAAGCGGAAACCGAAACCGACATGATGCAGCATCTTGCCGACCTCACCGATCCTGCAACGACGCAGCAACGCCAGCAGCGTGCATTGCTCGGGCTCTCCGACCTGCAAAAGTCTGACGGCGGCTTCGGCTGGTTCAACGGATGCAACAGTTCGATATGGATTACTGAGGAAGTGCTCCGCCTGTTTGGCTATCTCAACGAGATGGGCTACTACCCCAAGGACGATGCCATAGTGAAGCGCATTGTGAAACGGGGCGTGAAATACTGCGACAAATACTACAGCGACCTCAGCAAACGATGGAAAGACATCAACCGCGAACTTTTTGTTTCCTACGCCACCGACTACGTTTATATCCGTTCGATGCTGCCAGTGGCTGAGCCAGTCGATTCGATGAAATCAATAGTCTCCGAAGTAATCGACCGCACCGCCAAAAAGTGGGGCAATTTCACCGTCACAGGCAAGGCAAAGGCTGCAGTACTGCTCGCCAACAACAAGCAAGCGAAGGTTGCCAAGGACGTGGTTGAATCGCTTCGCCAATTTGCCCTCAAATCGGAGACACGTGGCACTTATTGGGATGTGGACACCTACGACAAGGTATATGTGGCATCGCTTGCACTGAAGGCATTCTACAAGGTCAACCCCAACGACCCGACAATCGACGGCATCCGCCAATGGCTGCTCCTCGCCAAGGAAACGCAATGTTGGGGCTCAACCATCAATGCTTGCAACGCCATCGACGCCCTTCTATCCACAGGAAAGAGTTGGACGAAAGGCACTCGCAAAGCACCTGTAATCAAAGTTGGCTCGACAACAATCGACACCTCTGCGGCAACGCCATATTTCGGCTACATCCGCCGCGAGATTTCGGTAGACAAGGGAGCGAACATCAGCATCCGCCGCGACAGCGGTTGCCCGGCATGGGGCGCAGTCTACTGCCAATATAGCGCGCCGATGGACAGCATCCAAAGCCATGCCAATACCGAGGTGAAGATTGAGAAGCAATTCTACGTGTACGACGGCGAGAACGAACTCGTACCAGCGGCAACCACCTCGTTCCGTGTGGGTCAGCGCATACAGGTGCGCCTCACCATCCGCAGCGAGCGCGACCTCGACTATGTGGCAATCACCGACGACCGCGGAGCATGCTTTGAGCCTGTTGACCAAACGAGCGTCTACGACTGGCGGGAGGGCAATATCATCTACCGCGAAACGCGCGATTCTGCCACAAACCTCTTTATACCGAGAGTTGACAAAGGCACATACGTTATCACCTACGACGTGTATGCCAACAACGCCGGCACCTACGCCAGCGGAATAGCATCGCTGCAATGCCAGTATGCGCCAGCCATAACCGCCCACTCCGCTGGAGCGGCATTGACGGTTGAGAAGTAACGCAGAAGCGGCACATAGCAAAGAGAGAGTCCAACCATCGTGGCTGGACTCTCTCTTTTGCTATGTTGGATTGTGTTATTCCATCAGTTTGCGATAGCGGATGCGATGAGGCTCTACGTCGCCCATGCGGCGACGCTTGTCTTCTTCATATTCCGTGTACGAACCTTCGTAGTAGAACACCTGACTGTCGCCTTCAAAGGCGAGGATGTGGGTGCAGATACGGTCGAGGAACCAACGGTCGTGACTTACTACAACCGCACAGCCGGCGAAGTTCTCAAGACCTTCTTCAAGCGCACGGAGGGTGTTAACGTCAATGTCGTTGGTAGGCTCATCGAGGAGCAGCACGTTACCCTCTTCCTTAAGCGCCATGGCAAGGTGCAGACGGTTGCGCTCACCGCCGGAGAGCATACCGATTTTCTTTTCCTGGTCGGCACCAGCGAAATTGAATTTCGACAGATAGGCACGCGCATTGACATCACGTCCACCCATACGGAAGAGTTCCGTGCCACCCGACACCACTTGATAAACCGTTTTCTCTGGGTCAAGGTCTTTATGAGTTTGGTCTACGTAGGCAATCTTCACGGTCTCGCCCACCTCGAATGTGCCCTTGTCGGCAGTTTCCATACCCATAATGAGTTTGAACAAGGTGGTTTTACCAGCACCGTTCGGACCAATCACGCCGACAATGCCGTTAGGCGGAAGCATGAAATTGAGGTCGTCGAAAAGCACCTTCTCGCCGAATGATTTTGCCACATGCTGCGCTTCGATAACCTTGTTGCCGAGGCGAGGACCATTGGGGATGAAGATTTCGAGTTTCTCCTCGCGCTCCTTCTGGTCCTCGTTGAGCAAGCGGTCATAACTCGACAGGCGGGCTTTACCTTTAGCCTGACGTGCCTTTGGAGCCATACGTATCCATTCCAATTCGCGCTCAAGAGTCTTGCGGCGCTTGCTGGCCTGCTTCTCTTCCTGAGCCATACGTTTGGTTTTCTGGTCGAGCCACGAACTGTAGTTACCCTTCCAAGGAATACCCTCGCCGCGGTCAAGTTCGAGAATCCATCCTGCCACATGGTCGAGGAAGTAGCGGTCGTGGGTGATGCAGATTACCGTGCCCGGATATTGCTGGAGATGCTGCTCCAACCAGTCGATTGATTCGGCATCGAGGTGGTTGGTTGGCTCGTCGAGCAACAGGATGTCGGGATTTTGCAGAAGCAAGCGGCAAAGAGCCACACGACGGCGCTCACCACCCGAAAGTGTTGCCACATTCTGGTCCTCTGGCGGGCATCGCAATGCGTCCATGGCGCGCTCCAACTTGTTGTCGATGTTCCACGCATCGGCTGCGTCGAGTTTGTCCTGAAGTTCAGCCTGACGGTTGATGAGTTTATCCATCTTGTCAGGGTCTTCGAGCACATCAGGGTCGGCGAAACTCTCGTTCACCTTATCAAATTCTGCCAAGAGGTCGAGCACAGGCTGCACTCCCTCCTGAACAATCTCCTTGACGGTTTTCGACGGGTCGAGTTTCGGGTCCTGCTCAAGGTAGCCTACGCTATATCCTGGAGAGAACACCACTTCGCCCTGATATTGCTTGTCGATGCCAGCAATAATCTTGAGAAGCGTGGATTTACCAGCACCATTAAGACCAATAATGCCGATTTTCGCTCCATAGAAGAATGAAAGATAGATGTCTTTCAGCACTTGTTTTTGTGGTGGGTAGATTTTGCTCACTCCCACCATCGAGAAAATCACTTTCTTGTCGTCAGCCATAATCTGAATGTTTGGTTGATGATTTATATTTTTGCAATCAAAGACCGCGCATTAATGGCGGCGGGTTTCCTTGATTTTGTAGTCGCAACGGATTTTGCCACGCACAATGTTGTTGAGTTTGCTCTTGATGAGTTGCTTTCGGATTGGCGAAATGCGATCCACATAGAGGATGCCGTCAAGATGGTCGTACTCGTGTTGGATGATGCGTGCCAAATAGCCCTCAAACACTTGTTCGTGCTCCTCGAAATTCTCGTCGAGCCAGTTGAGACGCACTTTTTCATAGCGTGTAACAGTCTCACTCAAGCCCGGCAGACTGAGGCAACCCTCCGAGCGCGACACTTTCGGTCCGTCGGTAAGGATGTCGAGTTCGGGATTGACCAGCGTGAGTTTCACGCCTTCGAGTTCAGGGAACGTGTCCTTCAGCACATCAGCATCGATGACAATCAAGCGGATTGGCAAGCCGATTTGCGGAGCAGCAAGTCCTACACCTTCCGATTCATACATCGTTTCGTACATGTCAGCGACCAGTTTTTTCAGGTCGGGATAGTTTTCTTCCACATCGTCAGCCTCTTGTCGAAGCACTGGCTGACCATATAAATAGATTGGTAATATCATATTGTATCTTAGTTTATTGCGTTTTAAAATTTTCTGCTTTCGAGATAGTCGTTAAGGATGATTGTTGCTGAAATTTCGTCGACGATAGCCTTGTCGCGGCGGGCAGACTTCTTCATTCCGCCGTCAATCATAGCCCGATGCGCAAGAACCGACGTAAACCGCTCGTCGTACATCTCCACAGGGATCTGCGGCAGTTGCTTTGCCAACTGGCGGAGAAAGGGCTCGATGTAGCGCATGCTCTCCGACGGCTGGTTGTTCATCTGCTTGGGCAACCCCACCACAATTTTCTCAACCTGCTCCTTTTCAGCGTATTGCTTGAGGAAGGTCAGCAGTTCGTGGGTAGGCACTGTTGTCAGTCCGTTTGCCACAATCTTCAGCGTGTCGGTAACGGCGATGCCTGTGCGCCGGCGTCCATAGTCGATTGCCAATATTCTGCCCATCAGCGCTTGTCAATTTCGTTTACTGCAAGGCGCAATGCCGTGAGCCGTTCGAGCAGACCTTCCATCTTGTCGAGAGGCAACATATTTGCGCCGTCCGACTTTGCAACGGCTGGATTTTGGTGAGTTTCCATAAACAACCCGTCAACGCCGGCAGCAATGCCGCAGCGAGCCATCGTTTCAATCAGGTGAGGCAAGCCGCCTGTAACTCCACTCGTCTGATTCGGCTGCTGGAGCGAGTGAGTCACGTCCAGAATTACGGGCGCATACTGGCGCATCGTGGGGATGCCGCGATAGTCGACCAGCAAATCCTGATAGCCGAATGTCGTGCCACGCTCCGTGATAGCCACGTCGTTGTTGCCCGCATCCTTCACCTTCTGCACGGCAAAAGCCATAGCCTCCGGCGATAGGAACTGACCTTTCTTGATGTTGACCATCTTACCCGTCTTGGCTGCCGCCACGAGCAAATCCGTTTGCCGGCAAAGGAATGCCGGTATCTGCAGCACATCGACATATTCGGCTGCCATTGCTGCCTCCTCGGCTGCATGGATGTCGGTGACCACAGGTATGCCGTAGGTGTCGCGCACCTTGCGCAGCACTTCCAGCGCCTTGATGTCGCCGATGCCCGTAAACGAATCGATGCGCGAACGGTTAGCCTTGCGGTAACTGCCCTTAAACACATACGGGATGTTGAGCCGACGGGTTATTTCCGTTATCTGTCCGGCAATGTCCATAGCCATCTGCTCGCCCTCAATCACACAAGGGCCAGCGAGAAGGAAGAAATTGCCTGTCGAGGATTTTTTCAATGTTTCTATCATCATTTTGTCTGATTTATGGTGTGGACTGCGGCGCAGGCAAACATGCCTGCCGTTTCGGTGCGCAAACGGCTATTGCCGAGGCTTACTGGGATGAACCCAGCATCGAGTGCCGCACGTATTTCCGGCTGACTGAAATCGCCTTCCGGACCAATCATTATCGTTACATCACTGCCGCGGCTATACTCCTTCACGAAGTCGCGCCGCGGAATTTCGGGGTCGCAATAAGCAATGAAGCGCTGCCCTTGCGGCGCATTCTTGATGAAGTCGGCAATCGGCGTGAGTTCGTCGAGTTGCGGAAGGGTCGCCTTGAGCGACTGCTTCATCGCCGACACGAGGATTTTGCGCAAACGCTCCGTTTTCAGCACCTTCCGTTCCGAATATCGGCACAACAGGGGCACAATGCGGTCAACGCCCATCTCTGTGACCTTTTCCGCAAGCCATTCCATGCGGTCCATATTCTTGGTTGGGGCAACAGCCACCGTGATGCGGCATCCCCAATGAGGGGCTACATCAATGGTTTCGTCGATTGCCACGGCGCAGTTTTTTGCGTTTGCTGTGAGGATATGGCACTGATAGAGATGGCCTTTGCCGTCGACAACCTCAATGGCCTCGCCCTCCTTCAAGCGCAACACGCGCACGCAATGCTGCGCCTCCTCGTCGGGGAGCAGCATTGTCGTGGCTATGTCGGGTGCATAAAAACGATGCATCGTTGTATTTCTGTTTTATTAAAAGTTATTCCTATTTTTCCTTGACTACTGCGTGTTTTGCAATCGCCTTATCATTGGCGCTGAACACGAGCATAAAGGCTACTGCCACTACCAAAGCGAAATCGGCGAAGATGAACCATGCGCTCTGCCAATCGCCCACGAGGTAACCGTCTTTCCATTCGCAATAGTGATTAATCACCGAACCGGCAACGAGAGTGCCGATAGTTGCGCCAAGGCCGTTGGTCATGAGCATGAACAAACCTTGTGCGGAAGCACGCACTTTCTCGTTGCAAACGCTGTCGACAAACAAACCGCCGGACACGTTGAAGAAGTCGAACGCAACGCCATAAACGAGGCAAGAAAGCACGAAGAGAATAACGCCTGGGAACGCAGGATTACCCAAGCCAAAGAATCCGAAACGCCCTACCCAAGCAAACATTGCGATGAGCATCACCGTCTTGATGCCGTAACGCTTGAGGAAGAACGGTATCAGCAAGATGCAAACTGCCTCGGCAACCTGTGAAATCGACACGAGCAATGTGGCATTGTTGGCGGCGAAAGAGTTGGCGTATTCGGCGATGCCGCTGAAACTTGTGATGAACGGAGTAGCATAGCCGTTAGTCACTTGCAATGACATGCCGAGGAGCATCGAGAAGATAAAGAAAATCGCCATGCGCTTGTCCTTAAACAACTTGAACGCGTCAAGACCGAATGCCTCATAGAGCGACTTCGATTTTTCCTCGACGAGACGGCAGTGAGGCAACGTGAGGCAATAGAAGAAAAGCACCACTCCCAACACGCCCGACACGAAGAACTGCATATAGGTGTACTGGAACTTGTTAGCATTCTCTGCCAAGGTGAAGAAGAACGAGCCGTTATCGTATGCGGCGCAGTTCACGAACCACATTGTAGCGATAAAGCCCACTGTGCCAAACACGCGGATTGGCGGGAAATCCTTTACCGTGTCAAGTCCGTTGTTTTTCAATATCTTGAATGCCGTGGTGTTTGACAAAGCAAGTGTTGGCATATAGAACGCCACACTGATTGTGTAGAGCGTGATAAACATCGTCTTGTCGGGCATTTCGCTCGTCATGCCCATATAGCAAAGTCCGAACATCGCTAAGCCGGCAAGCAAGTGGCAAATGCCCAAGAGGCGTTGCGGCTGGATGTAGCGGTCGGCAACTATGCCCATCAACGTAGGCATCACGATTGACACAATTCCCTGAAGTGCATAGAACCAAGCGATTTCCGCTCCCATACCCGCCTTTCCGAGGTAGTTTCCCATGCAAGTAAGATACGCTCCCCAAACGGCAAATTCGAGGAAGTTCATCACTATCAGTTTAAACTTTATATTTCTCATCTTAAAAATAGTTGTTAGTTAGGTTTTTTATGGTTTATGAATTTTTGTTTTCCTGTTTGCTTTCGATGGCGGCCTTAATCTCTGCGGCACGCTCATATTCCTCTTTGCGGATGCTGTCGTCGAGCATGCGCTGAAGTTCTTCGCGCGAGAAGCGCTGGAGGGGTATCTTGGTGAGGTCAGCAGCGCTGTCGTCGTCATCCCTGACGGCATTGCCCATCTCGTCGGAGATGAAGCCAGTCTCCTTGATGACCGTTGGCGTTGTGTAGATAGGTGAATGGGTGCGTATTGCAATGGCGATGGCATCGCTCGTGCGCGAATCGACGATGACCTCGCGGTCGTCCTCCACCATCCTCAATTCCGAATAAAACACGCCTTTTTCGAACTTGTAAATAAACACCTCTTTCACTCTGATGCCGAAGGCATTGACCGTGGCCTTGAACAAGTCGTGGACCAGCGGTCGCGGTAGGCTTATGTGCTGCAGATGGGCAGCAATCGACTGCGCCTCGGAAGAGCCTATCACAATGGGCACGCGGTGCGGACCGTCGTTTTCAGCAAGAATCAAGGCGTATGCTCCCTGCTGAATCTGATTGTCGGTGATGCCCAGCACGCTTACTCTTACTTTGTCTGTATATTCGTCTTCCATCATTACAATTTCACTTTCTGACCCGTAATTACACCACTGCCATAGCAAAGATGACCCGTTGCGTCGTAGATTACTGCGAACTGTCCCGGGGCGATACCCTGCACCTTATCCTCCGACTCGATGACATATTCGCGTCCGCCGAGCGGCACGAAGCGTGCTTTCATAAACACCGGAGTGTGGCGATTCTTGAACATGATGTTTACTGGCTCGGTCTGCCCTTCCCACGGATTGCCGCTGATGAAGTGCATCTCGTCGATATGAATCGTTTTGCCATACTGCTTGTCGGTGTCGTAGCCGTTGCTCACATAGATTGTGTTGTCGGCAACGTTTTTCTTCACCACATACCACGGACCGCCGCTCAGCCCAAGACCTTTGCGCTGACCGATGGTGTGGAACCAATAGCCTTTGTGCTCGCCGATTTTCTTGCCTGTTTCGAGTTCTATGATGTTACCCTTTTTCTCACCGAGATGGCGGCGGATAAAGTCATTGTAGTTGATTTTGCCGAGGAAGCAGATGCCTTGGCTGTCCTTGCGATAGGCATTCGGCAACTTTGCCTCCTGAGCGATGCGGCGTACCTCCTCCTTCGGAAGCGAACCAATCGGGAACATCAGATGCGAGAGTTGCTCGTAGGAAATCTGCGCAAGAAAGTCGGTCTGATCCTTAACTGGGTCGACCGCCGTGGCGAGATAGTGCTTACCGTCGATAAAGTCGGTGGTGGCATAATGCCCAGTGGCCGTCATATCGAAGTCCTTACCCCAACGCTGCTCGAAGTAGCCAAACTTTATCATCTTGTTGCACATCATGTCGGGGTTTGGAGTAAGTCCACTCTTGACTGTGCGCAAGGCATACTCCATCACATTGTCCCAATACTCCTGATGCAACGAAACAATTTCGAGAGGCAGACCATAGCGGTGGGCAATGGCTGTGCACATCTCAATATCTTCTTCTGCTGAGCAGTCGCCCTCGTCTGTATCCATTCCGATACGGATATAAAACAGGGTCAAGTCGTGGCCTTCCTCCTTGAGTTTGTGCACCACGACAGCACTGTCGACACCTCCCGAAATCAATGCAGCAATTTTCATTTATTCTGTTCTCCTAAAAGTTTTTAAGTTCGTTAAGATTGTCCTTATTTGTGAAATAGAGCGACAACAGATAGTCGACCGACACCTTTCCCGGTCCTGCCAGCAGCACGAACACAAACATGCCCACAAACAGCAGAGGCACATAGCCCAACTGGAGGCTCGACATCAGTGCCACCTCGTCCATCGGCATATCCACGATGCTTATCATCAATCCGTTGTCGAGAATGTACCACTCGGCAAGTATCATTGAGACGATAGGCAGGATTACCGACATACGTGTGAGAAACCCAAAAATCAGGAATGCAGAGCACACTATCTCGATGGCAATCATTATGTCGAGTGTCGCCGCCGAGCCAAGCCCGAACAGGCTGGGAAAATACTTGACAAAAAAGTCATAGTCTGCCAACTGGCGGATGCCGAACTGCATGAACATGATGCCGGCAAAAACGCGGATGAAGAACCGCGACAAGTTGCCGTAGGTGCGATAGGTCTCGGCAACAAAAATCTTTCTCAGTCGTTTGCGATGTTTCATTGCTGTTGTTTTTTGGATTGTGCAACCGCATCGAAGGCAGCCAACAGGTCGTCGATGCCCACAAACTTGGCTGTTATCTTTTTGTCCTTGTCAAGCACATAGACTGTAGGACGTATGCGCTGGTCGAACTTGTCGGCAGCGTCGTGAAGGTTTGCCACCTCCCACCCTTCCGGCTCGGAAGCAAGAAGGTTGTCCATCTCGGAATTGTCCACCGAATAGACCGACACAATCTTCAAGTTGTCAATCTTTATCAACTCTCCAGCAGAGAGGCTCGCATTAAGGCGCACTTTCCAGATTTTGCAGTCGATATTGTCGGGAACGTTGAAAAACAGCAATGTCGTTTCGGCATTAAGTCCGTAGAGGCTCGCTGCATTCGATGCCGACTGGCGTAGCGGGAAGTCAACCACCTGTGCACCGATGGCAGAACTGGACAGAACGTTGGCGTTGCGCTGAAGCCGTTCTTTCAACTCCTTAGGGGCTTTCTTCGCAGCAACAATATCGTTGACAAAGAAGCCATACACCTCGTCGGAGCAATATTGGCTCAACATGTTGTAGACCTCCGACTGCAGAAGCCCAACCGTAAGGTTCAGGTTGGCTGGATTTTTCACCACGCGGTCAACATATTTCTTGATTGACTTCTCTACCACAGACTTGTCGGCGACTGCGAAAAACGACAAATAGTCGGTAAACGCATTGTGGAACGCCTCCAAATCAGTGATTGAAGTCTTCTCCAAATCGCATTTGTCCCAAAGATGCTCCACCATGTAGTTGGCGCGCATTTCGGGTTTGGTGAGTTTGTCGGGCACCGTGGGGTACTCAAACAAAGAGGCAGGAGCATTTGCCTCGTCGGCCACGGCTGTCATCGTCGACAACGCGACCAACACAACCGCCGTCAAAAGATTCTTTATTCTCATATTTTAATTAAAATATCTTTGCTACAAACCGGCATCATCGCCACCCGCAAGATGCCTTTTACAAAGATAGTGCAAGCCGAGGGAAATGCAAAACAAACTTGTTTGATTTTGCATTTTTCCGAGGCGCAGCCTATCTTATCAAAAGATAGTGCAAATCGAGTGCAAAGAAAAGAGCTTGCTCAATTTTCTTTGCCGAGATGCCGCCATCTTATCCAAAAACCTAACAAAAAACGTGGCTGCGTCTTGAGGACACAGCCACGGATATG
>CAVAPE010000029.1:19698-26463 GCA_963590405.1 Eubacterium sp. CAG:180
CAGCCGAACCAATCACACCAGCAACATTCGGACCCATGGCGTGCATGAGCAGATAGTTGCTTGAATCGTATTCCAAACCGATGTTGTTTGAGATACGAGCCGACATTGGAACGGCTGAAACGCCGGCGTTGCCAATGAGCGGATTGATTTTCTTGCCGTTCGGCAGGAAGAGGTTGAAGAACTTGACAAAGAGCACGCCTGATGCAGAAGCGATGATAAACGCCATTGCACCGAGGAAGAAAATCTTCAATGTGTCGAATGTCAAGAATTCAGACGCCTGAGTAGACGCACCTACAGTCAAGCCGAGAAGCATCACGATGATGTCGTTGAGAGCGTTGCTTGCAGTCTTGGCAAGACGAGTTGTCACACCGCTTTCACGGAGCAAGTTTCCGAAGAAGAGCATACCGAGCAACGGAAGTGCAGAAGGCACTACGAAGCAAGTGAGGAGCAAGCCCACAATCGGGAAGATGATTTTCTCGTTTTGCGACACGGCACGCGCCGGTTTCATCTTGATTACGCGCTCTTTCTTGGTTGTGAGCAATCGCATGATAGGCGGCTGAATCAGTGGCACGAGAGCCATATATGAGTAAGCCGACACCGCAATTGCGCCCATTAAGTTAGGAGCCAATTTCGATGAAAGGAAGATAGCCGTAGGACCGTCGGCACCACCGATGATTGCGATGGCACCAGCCTGATCAGGAGCGAAACCGATGGCCATAGCCACGATGTAGGCGCCAAAGATACCAAACTGGGCGGCAGCACCGATAAGCATCAATTTAGGGTTGGCAATAAGCGCCGAGAAGTCGGTCATAGCACCGATACCCAAGAAAATCAATGGAGGATACCAGCCTGCGCTCACGCCGTCATACAGGATATTGAGCACTGAGCCCTGCTCATAGATGCCCACCTCAAGACCTGCATCCAACTTGAATGGGATGTTGCCCACGAGGATACCGAAACCGATTGGCACGAGCAGCAACGGCTCAAAATTCTTCTTTATGGCAAGCCAGATAAACAGCAAGCCAACAGCAATCATCACGAAATGCTCAGGAGTTGCATTGGCGAAACCTGTGTATTCCCAAAACTGCTGAAAGTTTTTGCTTAAGAATTCAACTAAATCCATAACTTATTATCCCAATACGACCAAGTCTGCGCCTTCGAGCACAGAATCGCCCTTGTTTACACAAATTGATTTAACAACGCCACCCTTGTCGGCATGGATGTTGTTTTCCATCTTCATAGCCTCAAGCACTACTACAGTGTCGCCAGCAGCAACAGTGTCGCCCACAGCAACCTTAATGTCGAGGATTACACCTGGAAGCGGAGCCTTTACTGCACCAGCACCGCCAGCAGCGGCTGGCTTAGCAACCACTTTCGCACCTGATTCAGTGCGCGGAGCAGCAGCCGGCTTCACAGCCTTCACTGGAGTAGGTGCAGCACTTTGCTCAAGTTCTACGGTGTAAGGTGTACCATTGACCGTAACCTCTGCAACATTGTTTTCAATGTCGCCTACGGCAACTTTGTATTCTTGTCCGTTGATTTTATACTTATATTCTTTCATAATTGTTTTTGTGATTTTAATGGAGTTGGATTATTTGTGAGGCAACTCACGGAGTGAATAAATCTTAGAGTTCCATGGAGAATAAGCGCGTTTCACCTTGTTGATGGTGAGCACGAAGTCCTCCTTGTCGTGCATGTTGAGATGCTCGTGAAGAGCCATGCAGATAGCGGCGATTTCTTCGCCAGAGTCGAGACCTGCCATCAAAGGCTTAGTCTCATCGACAGTGCCAGTAACGGCCTGTTTCTTCTGACGGGCTTTCTTGGCATGGAACAATCCAATTCCTGAGAAACACAAACTGAGGATTATCAAAGAAATGAACACGATAACCATAGCCATGACAGTCATGCCAAGACCCCACTTGTCGTGGTTCTGGAAGTTCTCGATTTTCTCATTCTTGTCGATAATGATGTTGTTGCTGCTCGGAGTGATGTACTTCTCATTGCTTCCGTCGCGCACTTCCCATGCCTCAGCATCATTGTCGGCCTTCACACCGTCTTGTTTGCGGGCGAAGGATGCGCTTGCTGGCAAATCTGCAGGAACGGTCACTTCGTCAATCAAAGTCTTGCCATCGCTGTCGAAGAGGTAAATTTTGTTTTCCTGACCTGCCTTAAGCGAGAAATTGACGTGGAAAGTACCCTTGTTAGGCTCGTTGTCGCACCAGAAAACCACGTGCTGACGCGGTGGAATTTCGGTGTTTACGTCCATACGAGGAATCGGATATTTTGTCGGGTTTGCATTGTCGTCGGTCAGATACATACTTGCGATGTCGACCGAGCCAAACGTGGAGTTGAACAATTCAACCCACGCATGATGCATCCCGTAGTCATCTACGTAGTTGCTGTCGTTTTGCACCATCACCTCGTTGATACACACGCCCTTGCGGCCCTGTGCCGAGATGCCTGCGATGCACAGCGTGCAGAGCAACAGCAGTGTTAAAAATCTCTTATTCATACACGTTGACTATTATAAAGGTATATTACCGTGCTTTTTGGCAGGGTTGGTAAGTTTCTTTGTTGCCAATTGTTGCAAAGCGCGGATGATGCGGAAACGAGTGTTGCGCGGCTCGATAACGTCATCGATGTAGCCATATTTGGCAGCATTGTAAGGGTTGCAGAAGAGGTCGGTGTACTCTTTTTCCTTCTGTGCGATGAACGCCTTAGGATCTTCCTGAGTCTTAGCCTCTTTCATATAGAGCACCTCAGCAGCGCCCGACGCACCCATAACGGCGATTTCAGCCGATGGCCAAGCGTAGTTCATATCGCCACGGAGCTGCTTACAGCTCATCACGATGTGGCTACCACCGTAGCTCTTGCGGATTGTAACCGTAACCTTAGGCACTGTTGCTTCGCCATAGGCGTAAAGCAGTTTTGCGCCGTGAAGAATAACAGCATTGTATTCTTGTCCTGTGCCCGGGAGGAATCCAGGAACGTCGACGAGCGATACCAATGGGATGTTGAAGGCATCGCAGAAGCGTACGAAGCGTGCAGCCTTACGCGAAGCGTTGCAGTCGAGCACGCCGGCAAGGAACTTAGGCTGGTTGGCAATGATACCTACCGACTGACCGTTGAAGCGTGCGAAACCAATGATGATGTTCTTCGCAAAGTCGCGTTGTACTTCAAGGAATTCGCCGTTATCGATGATTGAGCCGATAACTTCATACATGTCGTATGCCTTGTTTGGAGAGTCAGGAACGATTTCGTTCAATGCATCGTCAACGCGGTCGATTGGGTCGGTGCATTTTACGAGAGGAGCTTCCTCAAGGTTGTTTTGTGGAATGAAGCTGAGGAGCTTGCGGATGAGTTGCAATGCCTCTTCGCCATCTTCAGTTGCAAAGTGTGCCACACCAGACTTCGTGGTGTGCATAACTGCGCCACCGAGTTGCTCTTGTGTAACGTCCTCGCCGGTAACTGTCTTTACGACCTTAGGACCAGTAAGGAACATGTAAGAGATGCCCTTCGTCATAATTGTGAAGTCGGTCAACGCTGGAGAGTAAACGGCACCACCGGCACACGGACCGAGGATAGCAGAGATTTGAGGTACGACACCCGAAGCGAGGATGTTGCGCTCAAAGATTTCAGCATAGCCAGCAAGGGCGTTGATACCCTCTTGGATACGTGCGCCACCTGAGTCATTCAAACCGATGACAGGAGCACCCATCTTCATTGCCATATCCATGATTTTGCAGATCTTCATGGCCATTGCTTCCGACAATGAACCGCCCCAAACGGTGAAGTCCTGTGCAAAAACATAAACAAGGCGTCCGTCGATTGTACCGTAACCGGTAACCACGCCGTCGCCGAGATAGTGCTTCTTGTCCTGACCAAAGTTGGTGCAACGGTGCTGTACGAACATATCCATTTCCTCAAAACTTCCTTCGTCAAGAAGTTGGGCGATACGTTCACGGGCAGTGTATTTGCCTCTTTCGTGCTGTTTGGCAATAGCCTTTTCGCCACCGCCAAGACGTGCCTGTTCGCGCAAGGCGATAAGCTCCTGCACTTTTTCAAGTTGATTGCTCATATTTAGTACTTAATAGTTAGAGTTCTTATTCTGGTTTTTCACAAAGTTCTGTCAAAACGCCGAGTGTAGACTTCGGGTGAAGGAACGCAATATTCAAGCCCTCAGCACCTTTGCGCGGAGCCTTATCGATGAGGCGTACGCCTTTCTCTTCCACCTCTGCCAAAGCGTTGGCAACGCCGTCGGCAACCGCGAATGCAAGATGGTGGATGCCCTCGCCGCGCTTCTCGATGAATTTGGCAATTGTGCTGTCTTCGGAAGTCGGCTCAAGAAGTTCGAGCTTGGTCTGCCCTACCTTGAAGAATGCAGTCTTCACTTTCTGGTCGGCAACCTCTTCGATAGAATAGCATTTTACACCAAGTACGTTCTCGTAATAAGGGATTGCTGCGTCAAGGCTCTTGACTGCGATTCCTAAATGTTCAATGTGAGAAATATTCATAATATCTAATTTTAAAAGTTATCCAATTAAGATTACTTGCTCACAAAATTACGACAAAAAAGTAAATAACAGGTTTTTTATTTATAAAATTTAGGTAAAACGGGAATAAATTCAAACCAATTTGTCAGTAAGAAACTGACGATATGTCAGCATCATCGCTCGGCAAAATTCTCGGGCAGCACTTTGGCACGCGATTTGTTAATCTCTGAGTGCCGAGTTCGCAAAGAGCGAGGCAAAGTAAACTTGATTAATAACAAATAAAAAAATATAGAATCATGGGTAAAATCATTGGTATAGACTTAGGTACTACGAACTCTTGCGTAGCAGTTCTCGAGGGTAAAGACCCGGTAGTTATTCCTAACAGCGAAGGCCGCAACACAACGCCTTCAATCGTTGCCTTCATCGACGGCGGCGAAAGAAAAATCGGTGACCCTGCAAAACGTCAGGCAATCACTAACCCGACCCGTACGGTATTCTCCATCAAGCGTTTCATGGGTGAAACCTACGACCGCGTGCAGAAAGAAATCGCCCGCGTGCCTTACAAGGTGGCAAAAGGCGACAACAATACTCCACGTGTCGACATCGACGGACGCCAGTACACTCCGCAGGAAATCTCGGCAATGATTCTTCAAAAGATGAAGAAAACCGCTGAGGACTACCTCGGACAGGCAGTGACAGAAGCTGTGATTACAGTGCCTGCTTACTTCAACGACTCTCAGCGTCAGGCTACTAAAGAGGCTGGCGAAATCGCAGGACTTAATGTTCGTCGTATCGTCAACGAGCCTACGGCTGCTGCCCTCGCCTACGGCTTGGACAAGAGCCAGAACGACAAGAAAATTGCCGTGTTCGACCTCGGTGGCGGTACATTCGATATCTCAATCCTTGAATTGGGCGATGGTGTGTTTGAAGTGAAATCGACCAACGGTGATACTCACCTCGGTGGTGATGACTTCGACCACAAGATTATCGACTGGTTGGCAGACGAGTTTATGAACGACGAGGGCGTTGACCTCCGTCAAGACCCGATGGCTCTGCAACGCTTGAAAGAGGCTGCAGAAAAGGCAAAAATCGAATTGTCAAGTTCTACTTCGACAGAGATTAACTTGCCTTACATCATGCCAGTAAACGGTGTGCCAAAACACTTGGTTAAGACTCTTACCCGCGCTAAATTCGAGCAACTTTGCGACAGCTTGATTCAGGCCACAATCGTTCCTTGCCAACAGGCATTGAAGGACGCTGGCTTGACAGCAGCCGACATCGACGACGTAATCCTCGTAGGTGGCTCAACACGTATTCCTGCCGTACAGGAAATCGTTCAAAAATTCTTCGGTAAAGCTCCTTCAAAGGGCGTTAACCCTGACGAAGTGGTAGCCGTAGGTGCAGCAATCCAGGGCGGTGTGCTCAGCGGTGATGTGAAGGACGTGCTTCTTCTCGACGTAGTTCCATTGTCGGTCGGCATCGAGACTCTCGGTGGTGTGATGACAAAACTTATCGAGGCAAACACCACCATCCCTACCCGCAAGAGCGAAACGTTCTCAACGGCTGCCGACAACCAGCCATCAGTTGAAATCAACGTGCTCCAAGGCGAGCGTCCAATGGCACGCGACGACAAATCTCTCGGTCGCTTCCACCTCGACGGCATCGCTCCTGCCCCACGTGGCATTCCGCAAATCGAGGTAACATTTGAAATCGACGCCAACGGTATCCTCAACGTTTCGGCAAAGGATAAAGCAACTGGCAAAGAGCAAAGCATCCGCATCGAGGCATCAAGCGGCTTGAGCGACGAAGAAATCAAGCGTATGAAGGACGAGGCAGCAGCCAACGCCGCTTCCGACGCAAAAGAGAAAGAGCGCGCCGACAAAATCAACAAAGCTGACGCTGTAATCTTCCAGACAGAGAAGCAGTTGAAAGAACTTGGCGACAAATTCCCAGCAGACAAACGCGCCGCAGTGGAGCAAGCCCTCAACGAATTGAAGGAAATCCACAAAGCGCAAAACATCGATGCCATCGACCCAGCCATCGAGAAGTTGAACGCAGCATTGCAGACAGCCGCTCAGGACATCTACAACGCACAGCAACAAGCCGGTGGCGCAGCCAACCCAGGTGCAGGCGCAGGTTTCAACCCTAACGCCGGCGCACAGCAAGGCAACAACGACGGCAGCACCGTCCAAGACGCCGACTTCGAGGAGGTCAAGTAGTCCAAGATAGACAAAACATAACCCCACATAACTATCCCGTGTAACTCAATGAG
>CAVAPE010000030.1:0-13531 GCA_963590405.1 Eubacterium sp. CAG:180
CTCTTGCCCTTCAGGTCGTGATTCATGAGATAATGAAATATCCAAACCTCGAAGTCGTTCTTGTTCATTGAGCCGAAGCCTCTCTCCAAATATTGAGAGAGGAATGTCTTGAATTCTGTATTCTCTTCCATATTGTTCTATTAATCAGTAGACTCACTATATTAAGTATGCAGAATACCGACACAACCCTACGTTCTTTTAATCATAAGAAGTGCCAATGGTATCTTCAGGTGCAAAAATATATAAATTGGGCGTGCAATTTACCCCCCTGTTAAATATTGTTAAGGTGGCGAATTTTAAGGTTTTAGCAGCGCTACCCACATCTTCAGTGCATCGATTGGCGTTGGTGGCACCCACTACGGGGTGCAAATATTACAGTCATTTTACCTATATTTCCATCACTTAGTCCATACAATGGCTTTTGCAATTAGCAATATATTTCAATTCGTGATGACTCTTTAAATTTTATTCAAACAACGAGTAATCCAATTATTTTGTTACTTTTGCGGATAAAATGATTATTATGGCATCTCCGGTATTAGGTATAGTTGTGCCTTGCTACAATGAGCAAGAAATGCTCGACTTCACTGTCGGGCAACTTACGGCTGTGATTGACGGACTAATCAGCAAAGAAAAGATTTCGCCCGCCAGCCGCATCGTTCTTGTGGACGACGGCAGCAGGGACAACACTTGGGACATCATATCACACCACGCTACGAAGAACGAGCAAATCTGTGGGGTGAAACTGGCGGGCAACGTGGGACACCAAAATGCCTTGATAGCCGGGCTATCCACCGCTGCACAGTTTTGCGACGCAACGATTTCAATTGATGCCGACCTGCAGGACGATGTGAACGTAATCGAACTGATGGTTGACAAATACATCGATGGAGCGGACATCGTTTACGGAGTGCGCGATTCACGCGAGACGGACACCTTCTTTAAGAAGAACTCCGCATTGATGTTCTACAAACTCATGAACTCGCTCGGTGCAAAGACTGTCTACAACCATGCCGACTATCGCCTTATGAGCCGCCGTGCGGTAGAAAAACTGCTGGAGTTTCCCGAGCGCAACCTGTTTATCCGCGGCATCGTGCCTCTAATTGGCTTCAAGACCGACACAGTGACCTACGACCGCAAGGCGCGTATGGCTGGGGAATCGAAGTATCCACTGAAGAAGATGCTCAGTTTTGCCGTCAACGGCATCACCTCATTCTCCATCCGTCCAATCCGACTAATCTTCACCGTCGGCATCATAATGCTGGTCATTACCATTGCCGTATCGCTCTACACCCTGATTGCCCACTTTGCTGGCAGCACGATAAAGGGCTGGACCTCGCTGATGCTATCGCTCTGGTTCATCGGGTCATTAGTGCTGATTTCTCTGGGCATTATCGGCGAATATATCGGAAAAATCTATGTGGAGGTGAAAAACCGTCCGCGCTTCTTTATTGAGAAAAGCATCATAAACAAGAAAGAAAACATCTGTTAGAATGAAATACGGATATGTTAGAGTGGCGGCAGCCGTACCAAAGGTAAAAGTTGCCGACTGCACCTATAACGTTGAACAAATCATCAAACTCTCGACACTCGCTGACCAAAAGCACGTCGAGATAATAATCTTCCCCGAACTGAG
Organism: Eubacterium sp. CAG:180; assembly: GCA_963590405.1. Classification (GTDB taxonomy): domain Bacteria; phylum Bacteroidota; class Bacteroidia; order Bacteroidales; family Muribaculaceae; genus Limisoma. The sequence continues at coordinate 1,637 of CAVAPE010000030.1, forward strand.
CATCACCGGCTACACCTGCGGAGACCTTTTCGGGCAATCCCTCCTGCTTGACAATGCCGAAAAAGCGTTGCAGCGACTTCTCGATGAGACAGAAAAACTTTCAGTAATCTCAATCGTCGGTATGCCAGTGCGCCACAAGGGGCAACTCGTCAACGCCGCCGTAGCGATTCAGCAAGGAGAGATTCTGGGCGTTGTGCCAAAGACATACCTTCCAAACTACAAGGAATTTTACGAAAAACGCTGGTTCGCCTCGTCGCTCCAAATCCCGGAAGACGTGGCAGAAATTTGCGGACAAATAGTGCCTATGTGCGCGAATTTGCTGTTCGACACTGGACGGACGACATTCAGCATCGAAATATGCGAAGACCTTTGGGCGCCCATTCCGCCAAGTTCATATTCAGCCATTGCTGGAGCAGAAATCATATTCAACATGTCCGCCGACAACTCATGCGTCGGCAAGCACGTCTATCTGGAGAGCCTAATCCAGCAGCAAGCAGCGCGGTGCATAGCAGGCTATGTGTTTGCGTCGTGCGGCTTTGGCGAGTCGACAACCGATGTGGTCTTTGCCGGAGATGCCACGATATGCGAAGCCGGAAACACCATTGCCCAAAGCCAGCGATTTTCGATGGAAGAGCAGTTGGTAATTGGCGAAATCGACATTGAGAGCATCCGCAACGACCGCCGCACCAACACCACATTTGCCGAAAGCAGAGGCGCACACGAAGTGCGGACCATTACCGTGCGTGCGCACCACATACCCGAATCAGAACTTGAATTGTCGCGCAAAGTTGACCCAATGCCTTTTGTACCTAAAGGTCCGGAACTCGACCTCCGCTGCGAAGAAATATTCTCAATCCAAACCACAGGACTGGCGCAACGCTTCGTGCATACGCACGCCAAGACGGCAGTAATCGGCATTTCTGGCGGTCTGGACTCCACCCTCGCGCTATTGGTGGCAGTGCGCACATTCGACAAAATCGGCAAAAGCCGCAAAGATATTATCGGAGTGACGATGCCCGGCTTCGGTACCACCGACCGCACCTACACCAACGCCATCACGCTGATGCAATCATTAGGCATAACCATCCGCGAAATCTCGATTAAGGATGCCTGCATCCAGCATTTCAAAGACATAAACCACGACGCCAGCATCCACGACGTGACCTACGAGAACTCGCAAGCGCGCGAGCGCACACAGTTGCTGATGGACATTGCCAACCAAACTGGGGGCATGGTTATCGGCACTGGCGACCTGTCGGAACTGGCATTGGGCTGGGCTACCTACAACGGCGACCATATGTCGATGTACGGAGTCAACACGAGTGTGCCAAAAACACTCGTCAAGCACCTCGTTTCGTGGGTGGCTAACCGACTTGACGATGCCACGTCAAAAGCCACGCTACTCGACATCATCGACACCCCTATCAGCCCCGAACTCATCCCAGCCGACGAAAACGGACAAATCAAGCAGAAAACCGAGGACCTTGTAGGCCCTTACGAACTTCACGACTTCTTCCTCTACAATCTGCTTCGTCACGGATTCTCGCCAAAGAAGATTTACGCGCTTGCGAAAATCGCTTTCGCACAGAAATTTGACGACGAGACAATAAAGAAATGGCTCACCACCTTCTGCCGCCGCTTCTTCAACCAGCAGTTCAAGCGGTCGTGTCTGCCCGACGGACCAAAAGTGGGCTTGTCGCTCTCACCACGAGGCGACTGGCGAATGCCGAGCGACGCCTCGTCGAGCATGTGGATAGAAGAATGCAACAACCTTTAGACCTTTCAATTATGCAAAATAAACTATCATTTATAGGCATCATTCCCGCCCGCTACGGGTCATCTCGTTTTCCCGGAAAGCCGTTGGCGAAAATCGGCGAATACACAATGATTGAGCGCGTTTGGCGACAAGCCTCCAAGGCTCTCGATGAAGTTGTCGTGGCAACCGACGACCAAAGAATCTTTGACGAAGTGCAACGCTTCGGCGGCAAGGCAACAATGACCAGCCAGAACCATAAAAGTGGCACAGATCGTTGCCGCGAGGCGTATGCCAACAGCGGCTCTACTGCCGATGTGATAATCAACATCCAGGGCGACGAACCTTTTGTGCACGAGCAGCAAATCAACGAAATCAAGCGATGCTTTGACGATGCCACGACACAGATTGCCACATTGGCGCGCAAATTTGACGCATCGAAAGGATTTGATGCCCTCTCCGACTGGACCAAGCCAAAACTCGTGGTGGACAACAACAGCAACGCCCTCTATTTCTCCCGTTCTGTAATCCCCTATCTGCGTGGCGTCGAGCAAGATGCGTGGGCAAAGGAGTTCCCTTACCTTATGCACGTCGGGATGTATGCCTACAAGGCATCCGTACTTGATGAAATCACCCGACTTCAGCAATCGCCGTTGGAAATTGCTGAATCATTGGAGCAACTCCGTTGGCTGCAGAATGGCTATAAGATTAAAGTAGGAATGACCGAATACGAAACCATCGGCATCGACACCCCTGCCGACCTTGAGCGCGCCAACAAATTTCTGAAAAATTTTGAATAAGCCGATGCAACGCCCCGAAATCAAGCCGATTACCGATTTGCACATTTTCCAGCCGCAATGCATAAAGTTGGGCAATGGCATACCCCTATATGTGTTCAACCTTGGCGATCAGGAAGCATCGCGCCTTGACATAATTTTTGAAGGCGGACGATGCGACGGCAACAACCAAACAGAAAGCGAATTGGTTTCGGCGACACTTCGGGAAGGGACGCAAAAGCACAATGCAGCAGAAATTGCCGAAACCCTCGACTTTTACGGATCGTGGTTCGGTGGCGATGCATCGTCGCACAGCATCACACTGTCGCTCTACATTCTGAACCGAAATTTCAGCAATGTAGTGCCCCTATTGGCAGAAATAGCAACAGAGCCGAGTTTTCCAGAGCACGAGTTTCAGACATTGAAATCAGCCGCAAAAACGCGATTGACGACCAATCGTGAAAAGGTGGCATTCCTCTCGATGGAAACATTTGCACAGATGCACTTTGGCGACAAAAACAATCTCGGCAAAAAGGTTACAGAGAAAGTCATTGACGGCATAACAACCGAATCGCTGAAGCAATTTCATAAAGAGTGGTTTCATCCTGCCAACATGAAGATTCTCCTATCCGGAAAGGTAGACGACGAAATGATTGGCATCATCAACAAAACATTTGGCTCGATTTCCGACACCACACCGCACCGTGAGAGCCACAACGACCTCCCTACCGTTGATTTCAACGCCGTGACGCAGATTGTGAACAAAACTGGCGCTGTGCAATCGTGCATCAGGATGGGCATCCCAGCAGTGCTACGCACCGACCCCGAATACATACCGCTGCGCATCCTAACCACTGCGCTGGGCGGATATTTCGGCAGCCGCCTGATGACCAACATCCGCGAAGACAAAGGCTATACCTACGGAATTTCAGCGTCGCTGCTCGGCTATCGCGACACGTCGATGATGATGATCACAAGCCAGTGCGACACCTCATACACCTGGAAAGTGATTGATGAAATCAAGAAAGAGATTGTGCGACTGCAAACCGAGCCCATATTGCCAGACGAACTGAACAGAATAAAATCGCACATGCTCAGCGATTTGGCACGCACGCTCGACACACCGTTCTCGATTGCCGACTACTACGCATCTATGTTCACAAACCATTTCCCGGAAGACTATTTCACCAGACAAGTGGAAATTATCAACAGCATCACGCCTGCCGAACTGCTCGACATAGCGCAACGGCACATCTCTGCCGACCGCTTCCTTACGGTCGTTGCTGGCGACGAAGCGTCGCTTAAGAGTGGTATCGCTTAGGGAACTGGAACACGATCGACAAAGCGACGACAAATCCCAAAGCAAAAGGATAATAGAGGTGCGGCAATATTGACACCGTGCTGATACCAGCCAACGATGCCGCCATAAGCACTTGCGCCCCATAGGGAATCAAGCACTGAGCCACGCAGGAACAAGTGTCGAGAAGGCTTGCCGTCTTCCGCGGGTCGAGTTTGTAGTTTTCCGTTATCTGCCGAGCCATTCCGCCAACGGTAATAATAGCAATCGTATTGTTGGCAGTACACATATTCACTATAACCACAAGCAGGGAAATCATTGCCTGTGCGCCACGCTTACCCTTGATACCCTTCGTCATTCTGTCGAGCAGGAACTTTATGCCACCGTTGTATTGGATAAGCCCAAGCAGTCCCGACGCAAGTAGCGTCACAACAATCAGATTGCCCATTGAGTCAACACCCTCGCCCATAAAACCGAGCATCGGGATAAAGTCGACATTGGCATAGAACAAACCCACAAGAATTGCCGAAACTATGCCGATGATGAGCACCAAAAGCACATTCAGCCCGACCATCGACAAGACAATAACCAAAAGATACGGCACAATCCTCTGCCACTCGCAAGCGCCGATGCCCACCGGAGCACTTACATTCCCACCAATAACGAAATACAAAGCCAGCACCACCAACGCAGTCGGCAAAGTAAGCCAGATGTTGACGTTGAACTTATCCTTCATTGAGCAACCTTGGGAGCGCGTGGAAGCAATCGTTGTATCGGATATAAACGATAGATTGTCGCCGAAAAACGAGCCACCCACAACGATGGCAACAAACAGCGGCACATCGCCGCCTACCCCTTGGGCAATGCCCACAGCCACAGGCGTAAGAGCCACAACAGTGCCCACCGAAGTACCGATAGCCATAGAGATAAAACACGCCGCGATAAACAGACCCGGCATAAGATAGCCTGCTGGCAGAGAATTTATTGTCAGTTTCACCGTAGCGTCAGTTGCCCCCACCTTCTGCGCCAACATAGCAAATGCCCCGGCGAGGATAAAAATCCAAATCATATAAATGACATCGCTGTTGGCGGCGCCATTAGAAAAGACCTTGACGCGGTCCTTAAACGAGATTTTACCAGTCGTGGCGATGCCCCATATTGCTGACATCACAAAAGCAATGGACAGCGGCACTTTGTAAAAATCGCCGATTACAATCGACATGCCCACATACAGTAACAAGAACACGATAAGCGGGCTCAGGGCGAGAAGCCCTTTTGCGGCAGACGGCGCGGTTTCAGGAACAACAGTATTATTCAAAATCAATCGTTTTTTCAATTACAAATGCAAAGTTAATCCTTTTTGTTCTGACATTTAGCCCCCACCAAAAATGTATTTATAAAATTTTGTCTTTGAACTTATATTTTTAATTACTTTGTGACAGGAAATTCTTATCTTTGCACTCAGAAATTACAACAAATATTTTAATATTAGATAATTTATTATGGCAAAGAAAAGTCCATTACAGATTGCACGCGCATCCTACAAGCCGAAATTGCCACAGGCATTGTGCGGCGCAGTCAAAGTAATCGAAGGAGAACCAACTCAGTCAGTTGCAAACCAGGCAGAAATCAAGGAACTGTTTCCTGAGACTTACGGTCTTCCAGTTCTCAAGTTTGATGTTGATTCTGCAGCGAAAGTAAAAGCAAAAGAGCCTATCAATGTAGGTGTAATCCTTTCTGGTGGTCAAGCTCCTGGTGGACACAACGTTATCAGCGGTTTGTTTGACGGCATCAAATCAATCAACAAAGAAAGCCGCCTCTATGGCTTCCTTCTCGGTCCTGGCGGTCTTGTTGACCATAAATATGTTGAATTGACTGCACAAATCATCGACGACTACCGCAACACAGGTGGTTTCGACATCATCGGTTCAGGTCGTACGAAACTTGAAAAGAAAGAGCAGTTCGACAAAGGTCTTGAAATCCTCAAGGAACTCAACATCAAGGCTCTCGTTATCATCGGTGGCGACGACTCAAACACAAACGCTGCTGTATTGGCTGAATACTACAAGCAAATCAACGCTGGCGTACAGGTAATCGGTTGCCCTAAGACAATCGACGGCGACTTGAAGAACGACGTTATCGAAGTTTCTTTCGGTTTCGACACTGCCTGCAAGGTATATTCAGAAGTTATCGGCAACATCCAACGCGACTGCAACTCTGCAAAGAAATATTGGCACTTCATCAAATTGATGGGTCGCTCAGCATCGCACATCGCATTGGAATGCGCACTTCAAGTGCAGCCAAACGTCTGCATCGTATCGGAAGAAGTTGAGGCTAAGAACATGACCCTCAGCGACGTGGTAAACTACATCGCCGACATCGTTGCTGCCCGCGCAAAAGATGGCAACAACTTCGGTACAGTCTTGATTCCTGAAGGTCTTATCGAGTTTATCCCTGCAATGAAAGCCCTCATCGCAGAACTCAACGACCTCCTCGCAAGCAAAGGCGCAGAATTTGCTGCTGTGGCAAAAGACAAACAACGCCAGTTTATCATCGACAACCTCTCTAAAGCAAACGCCGACATCTACGCAAGCCTTCCAGAAGGCGTTGCACGTCAGCTTTCACTCGACCGCGACCCTCACGGCAACGTACAGGTTTCGCTCATCGAGACAGAAAAACTGCTCAGCGAAATGGTTGGCAACCGTCTTGCAGAAATGCGTGCCGCTGGCAACTACAATGGCAAGTTCTCTCCACTCCACCACTTCTTCGGCTACGAGGGACGTTGCGCAGACCCGACCAACTTCGATGCTGACTACTGCTATGCACTCGGCTTCAACGCTTCGCAACTCATCAAGGCTGGCGTAACTGGCTATATGTCGTCTGTGCGCAACCTCACTAAGCCATCAGTTCAATGGATTGCAGGTGGTATTCCTATCACAATGATGATGAACATGGAGCGCCGCAACGGTGAGATGAAACCAGTTATCCAAAAAGCATTGGTAAAATTGGATGGTGGTCCGTTCAAGAAGTTTGCTGAAAACCGCGAGAAATGGGCAAAGGAAACAAGTTATGTTTACCCAGGTCCAATCCAATACTTCGGTCCAGCAGAGGTTTGCGACCTTCCTCCTAAGACTTTGGTTTACGAACAACAAGGTAAATAAATATTTTTAACTCAAGGCTTGCAACGAATAGTCCGAGTGCCGTAAGGTGCCCGGACTATTTTTGTAGGCGAAATATTTTCTTTATCACGCGAAATAGAGTAATTTTGTGAATAATTACAATTGCATTTTCAACGCAACCAAATTGTCATTGGGATGAAGAAATTACTCATACGCACCGCAACAGGACTAATCTACGTAGCATTGCTTCTATCAGCCACTTTATGCGGCCAATGGGCATTTCTCATAATCTTCAGCATCATCCTCGCCGTGGGCATCTTCGAACTTCGCAGACTCTGCCTCGGAGGGAAATCTTCACCAGTCTACGACATCATCGACATCATAGGCGGCTTGACACTTTTCAACTCGTCGTTTTTCAGTTGCTCATCGTCAATCAATCTGGAGAATACAGTCTGGATTGCCGCAATCTACTTGATTTTGCGCTTGTTGCTGCAACTTTACGACAAGAAGCGCAACCCCGTAGAGCAATTAGGTGTGTCGTTTATGGCAGTGCTTTACATCGTTCTGCCATTGTCGCTCATGAACAGGCTATACTTTGAGGCGAATGGACACACAACCCTGCTCGCCTGCCTGATTTTCATCTGGGTGAACGACACTGGTGCCTACTGCGTAGGCTCGTTGCTCGGCAGGCATCGCCTTTTCGAGCGCATCTCGCCGAAGAAGTCGTGGGAAGGATTTTGGGGCGGTATGATTTTCACAATCGTTTCCGCCGTGATTATCGGAGCGTATTTCAGTTCCTTCTTCAACCAATTCACCATCACCCAATGGGTTGGGTTGTCGATAGTCGTAACAATCTTCTCCACTTGGGGCGATTTAATTGAATCAATGATAAAACGCTCGGTGGGCGTAAAGGACTCTGGGCACATACTTCCCGAACACGGAGGTATGCTTGACCGCATCGACAGCCTGTTGCTTGTGGTTCCGGCAGTTCTGCTATACATATATTTTGCAATCTGATAAAAACCAAACATAATGAGCAATCAACGATATGACCTTCGCGGAGTATCCGCATCGAAAGAAGACGTGCACAACGCAATCAAGAATGTCGACAAAGGACTTTATCCAAAGGCATTCTGCAAAATCATTCCCGACATCCTTTGCGGCGATGAAGAGTACTGCAACATTATGCACGCCGACGGCGCTGGCACAAAATCATCATTAGCCTACGCCTACTGGAAAGAGACCGGTGACCTTAGCGTATGGAAAGGCATTGCTCAGGATGCACTCATTATGAACATCGACGACCTGCTTTGCGTCGGAGCAACCGACAATATCCTTTTGTCGTCGACCATTGGTCGCAACAAACTCCTCATCCCAGGCGAAGTGATTGCAGCCATTATCAACGGCACTGAAGAACTCCTTGCCGAACTGCGTGAACTCGGTGTGGGTATCTACAGCACCGGTGGCGAGACGGCAGACGTAGGCGACTTGGTACGCACAATCATTGTGGACAGCACCGTTACTTGCCGCATGCGCAGAGCCGACGTGGTGAACAACGCCAATATCACTGGCGGCGACGTTATCGTGGGCATGGCATCGTTTGGCAAAGCAAGTTACGAGCACGAATACAACGGCGGTATGGGCAGCAACGGTCTGACGTCAGCGCGCCACGACGTGTTTGCTAAATATCTCGCAGAGAAATATCCGGAAACTTACGACAAGAGCGTGCCCGACGAACTGATTTATTCCGGCGGACTGAAACTCACCGACAAGGTTGAAGAAACAGGCTTGACGGCAGGACAACTCGTGCTCTCTCCTACTCGTACTTACGCTCCAGTAATCAAGAAATTGCTCGACCTTATCCGTCCGAAAATCCACGGTATGGTACACTGCAGCGGTGGCGCACAGACAAAGGTGATGCACTTTGTAGAAAACAAGCACGTTGTAAAAGACAACCTTTTCCCAGTACCACCATTGTTCCGTATCATCCAAGAGCAATCGGGCACCGACTGGAAAGAAATGTACAAGGTATTCAACATGGGACACCGTATGGAGGTTTATGTATCGCCTGAAGATGCACAGACTGTCATCGACGTTGCCAAATCATTCGACATCGACGCACAAATCGTGGGTCGTGTAGAGGATGCGCCAGTCAACAGACTGACCATCAAGTCGGAGTACGGCACATTTGAATATTAATCGTCTGCAAGATGAAAAGGCTCTCCATAACCATTTGTTTGCTCGCCGCTTTATTTTTCAGCATGGCAAACATTGGTTGTGGGAAGAAGAGCGCAGAGGCAGCGCCCGCCGACTCGCTGACGCAGCGACTGCACGACACTATCGTTGTGGGCACACTCTATAGCCCTACATCCTATTTCCTCTACAAAGGCAACCTGATGGGTTACAACTATGACCTTATCCAGAAGTTTGCCAAGGACAGCCACACGCACATCGAATTCAAGGTGATGCGCAACCTTGCCTCGTTGCTCAACCTCCTTGACTCAGCAAAAATTGACATCATTGCCTACAACATTCCTATGACCACGGAATACAAGAAGGAAGTGATGCACTGCGGCATCGAGAACATCAATCACCAGGTACTGATACAACCCAAGATTGATGGAGAGCGCAAAATCAGCGATGTGACGCAACTCGTGGGGAAAACCGTTGTTGTGGAGAAAGGCACACGCTACGAGTCGCGCATGCACAATCTAAACAACGAACTTGGCGGCGGCATTAAGATTGAGGCAATCAAAAACGACACGCTCATATCGGAGGACCTTATCGAGATGGTTGCGTCAGGAAAAATTCCGTTGACGGTGGTCGATAGCGACATTGCAAAACTCAACCACACCTACTACGACAACATCGACATCAGTCTTGCGGTGAGTTTTCCGCAGAAATCGGCATGGGCAGTGCGCAAGGACGACAAATGGCTTGCCGAAGCCGTAAACAAATGGGCAAAGAACCCCAACGTGGTAAAAGCGGAGAAAGAACTTTACCAACACTATTTCGAGCAGAGCAAGGCCATCAAAGGCAAAAACGGCGGCGTGAAAGACCTTCACCACGGTGTGATTTCAGAATACGACAACCTGTTCAAGACCTATGCCCATAACATTGGCTGGGACTGGAAACTACTCGCAGCCCAGGCGTTTGTAGAGTCACACTTCGACCCCGAAGCGACATCATGGGCTGGAGCAAGAGGCTTGATGCAACTGATGCCAGCAACAGCCGCCCACTATGGGCGCAGCGGAGCATCAATCACCGACCCCGACAACAGTGTCTATGCCGCTACACGCTACATCAAGGACTTAAACCGCATCCTGTCGGCATACGTAAAGGACAAAGACGAGCGAATTAACTTCATCTTGGCAGCCTACAATGCAGGCATTTCACACATCTACGACGCAATAGCCCTTGCGAAGAAATACGATAAAGACCCGACCGTTTGGCACAACAACGTCAGCGATGCGCTGATGCTGAAATCCAACCCAGAATACTACAACGACGAGGTGTGCCGCTACGGATATTTCCGCGGCCGCCAAACGGTGGAATATGTAAAGGAAGTGACGCGAATCTACTCGGCGTTCAAGAACTAAAGCGATGGCTTATCAAATTCAAACGTACCGAAAAACTCCGGTCTGTGGAAATCAGGCTTTTCAGCCGTGATTGGTGACCAACTCAGATAGTGAGGCATACTTGTTGCCGATGCGCATTTATAGAGATTTCCGAACAGTTTCTCAGGCTTCTCTTCTGCTCCATTGCAAATCAAGTCGAAAGGAATGGCTACCGCCAACTCCCAGTTAAACATACCTTCCAGTTCTTGAAAAGGAGTGTTTCCGCACGAAGCATAGCGCTTAACCGATGCCAGTTGCTCATCGTTCAGCCTAATTGGATGCTTGCGGTCCGCACGATGCGAGGCATTGATAGCACCGATGCAGTTGAACTCGAAGTTCCAGTATTCATCGCTACCCGGCACTTGCAGGAAAACCTCTACGCAACTGTCTTGGCAAACGGCGCTGTTGTTCTTGTAGTTCACCGCGCGCAGATAGTTGCAGCGGACAAAGAAATCCACATAAAGATACTTTTCACTATAAGCCATAGTGAAGATGGTAATGGGATGGTAAGGATAGTCGGCAGCCCAATTCACGCAATTGATGCCATGCTTCGGGCAGTGCTCCTCCATAAATGCCGCAGCCGACGGCATGTCCATATCGTCCAACTTCGGACAATAATACACGTTCAGCGATTTCTCCTCAATCATAATATTTCAATTACAGATAAACCGATACCAATTACCGACATCAGACAGATAAGGCTACCGATGATGATGTTGATGAGCCACATGCTCCTCACATTGAACTTGCCACGCACTTTGCTCACGAAATAGGTGATTACAAACCACCACGACAGAGCACCTACGATAATCGAAAGGAACGCGACGAAGTAGCCATAGACTGACGATATGTTTGACAAGAAGTTAAACCGTGCGTACAAGCCGATAATCAGGAAGATGATCAGCGGATTGGAAAATGTGAAGAGGAAACCTGTAATGAGATCCTGCACATAATTGTTCTTGACTGGCAGCCCAGCACGAGCCTTCAGCATCTTGGCGGGATTCTTGCGTGCAATGTAGATGCCGAAGCCCAGAAGCACGAAACTGCCGAAAATCTGCAAAGCCATCTGATGCTCTTCGATGAAGTTAATCACAAACGACAAGCCGAGACCGGTGAGCAGGCAATAGAACAAATCAGAGAAAGAGGCACCGACCCCCGTAAAGAAGCCCGACGCCCTGCCTTTATTTAGAGTGCGCTGGATGCACAGCATTCCAATTGGTCCCATTGGTGCCGAGATGAGGATACCGATAGACAAGCCAGCAATGATTATTTTCAAAATCTCCATATCTTTGCAAAATTAAGCAATAATGCCCAATAATAGCAACTCATTTTT
>CAVAPE010000030.1:13541-26017 GCA_963590405.1 Eubacterium sp. CAG:180
ATGGCTAATATTTCAGATAAAATCGGCAAAAAGTAAGGAGTGCCGCCATTTTCAGGCAGCACCCCTCTAAAAAGTATGACTATTTGTCTATTTTCTGTAAGTCTCGATTTCTTCTGGATTGAAAGAAACGATGAATTTGTGATGCTTCTCAACCTCTGCCTCGCCGAAGTTCACATAGACGTGAGCCGACTTGGTGAAACTGTCGTTGCGGGTTGCATCGCCAAGAAGCAGATAACCCATAACGATGTGTCCAGCCATTTCGACAAGACGACGTGCGTGGAAATCTGTGTACTCAGTGTCCTTGTGGTCAACGACTGTCTGGAGAGCCTCTTCAAAGAGAGCAGTCATCTTGAGAAGACGCTCCTTCAACGGATTGAGTTCAGCAGTGTACTCCTGCTCCTCGTAGACCTTGATTTGGTTCAAATAAGAACCCGTGGTCACGTGGCGGATTGCAGCGACAACCTGAAGTTGTGTTGTACCCTCGTAGATTGAAGTAATTCTCGCGTCGCGGTAGATGCGCTCGCAGGCATATTCCTTCATGAAGCCAGAGCCGCCGTGAACCTGGATGGCATCGTAGGCATTCTGGTTGCAAAATTCGCTACCCATACCTTTTGCCAATGGAGTGTAGGCATCAGCCAAGCGCTGGTATTTCTTCATTTCCTGACGCTCTTCTGGAGTAAGGCTACGCTCGCGTGCGATGTCCTCGTAAATCTTGTAGACATCAACGAAACGTGTTGTTTCGTAAAGCAAACTTCTTGAAGCATCGAGTTTTGCCTTCATCAATGAAATCATCTCATAAACAGCAGGGAACTTGATGATTTCCTTACCGAACTGCTTGCGCTCGTTGGCATAAGAAAGAGCCTCGCGGTAAGCGGCCTCGCTGACGCCGACCGACTGAGCAGCGATGCCAAGACGTGCACCGTTCATAAGAGCCATGACATACTTAATCAAGCCCAACTTGCGCGAGCCGCACAACTCAGCCTTAGCATTCTTGAACACCAATTCGCATGTTGGCGAACCCTTGATACCCATCTTGTTCTCGATGCGGCGCACTGTAACGCCACCGTCGTTGCGGTCATAGATGAACATTGACAAACCACGACCGTCGTGGGTACCCTCTTCAGAGCGAGCAAGCACCAAAGCAATGTGACCGTCGCCGTTGGTGATGAAACGCTTAACGCCGTTCAAGCGCCAAGTGCCATCTTCTTCATTGTATGTAGCCTTGAGCATAACAGCCTGCAAGTCGCTACCTGCATCTGGCTCAGTCAAGTCCATAGCCATTGTTTCACCGGCACAAACACGCGGCAAGTAACGCATGCGCTGGTCCTCATCGGCAAATTCGTAGATAGTCTCAGCGCAGTCCTGCAGACCCCAGATGTTTACGAAACCTGCATCGGCACGGCTAACCATATCAGAAGCCATGATGTAAGGCACCATTGAGAAGTTCATACCGTTGTAGCGGCGAGGAAGCGAAATGCCCATCAAGCCAGCCTTTACGCATGCGTCGAAGTTTTTCTTCGTACCCTGTGCGTATTCAACGTGGCCATCTACCAAATGCGGACCTTCGTGGTCGACATCCTCTGCATTTGGAGCGATTACCTCACCGGCAATTTCACCGGCAATTTCAAGTACCTTCTCATACGAATCCATTGCATCCTCGAAGTCGAATGGAGCATAGTCATACTTTTCTGCATCGGTGAAATTACGTTCTTTCATTTCAACGATTTTACGCATCAAAGGATGGCTAAGATGATGCTTCAAATCTGGATTATCTTTATAAAAATTAGCCATAACTACTTAGAATTTTTCTTGTAATACTTAATTAATGACGGGATAACCTCTTCCAAATCGCCAGTGATTACATAGTCGGCGATTGCATTGATTGGAGCATCCGGGTCATTGTTGATTGAAATAATGATTGAACTGTCCTGCATACCAGCGATGTGCTGAATCTGACCAGAGATACCGCAAGCGATATACAATTTTGGGTGGACAGTTACGCCAGTCTGGCCGATTTGACGCTCGTGCTCAGTGAAGCCAGCATCGACAGCGGCACGCGAAGCGCCCACTTCGCCACCAAGGGTTTCTGCGAGTTGGTGCAACAGGTTGAAGTTTTCCTTGCTGCCCACACCGTAGCCACCAGCAACGATGATTGGAGAGTTCTTGATGTTGATTTTCGACTTTGCGATGTGACGGTCGATGACAGAGACTACATAGTCTGTTGCAGAAATGTAGTCGTCTGGATTGAGGTCAACAACCTCACCCTTATAATTTTCGTCGAAGATTTCCTTCTTCATCACACCCTCGCGCACTGTTGCCATCTGCGGACGGCACTCAGGGTTGACGATTGTAGCCACGATGTTGCCACCGAAAGCCGGACGGATTTGATAGAGAAGGTTCTTGTATTCTGTCTTGGTCTTAGGATCAGTGTGGTCACCGATTTCGAGCGATGTACAGTCGGCAGTCAAACCGCTGTGCAAGCATGAAGAAACGCGAGGACCGAGGTCACGACCGATTGAAGAAGCGCCCATCAAGCATACTTGAGGCTTGATTTCCTTAAACAGGTTGATGATTGCGGCAGCGTGAGGGAGCGAAGTGTAAGGATACAACTTAGCATCCTCAAACTTATATACGCGGTCAACGCCATAAGGGAAGATTTGCTTTTCGATGCCTTCCAACTTATCGCCAAGCACAACAGCCTCCAACAATACACCCAACTGGGTAGCCAATGCACGGCCTTTGGTCAACAACTCAAGGCTGACATCGGAAATATGGCCGTCTTCAAATTCGCAATATACTATAAGATTATTGTTATCTTTCATAATGATTATTTTTTGAAACTACCCTATTGTGTGGTTTGCTATCAATTCTTTTACCAAGTCTTCAATCGCCTGTTGGTCTTTGCCTTCCATGCGCTTGCTTTCCTTTGCCTGGAAAACGACGTTCACAATACCCTTAACCTTTGTAGGCGAGCCTTTAAGACCGATTTGTTCAGGGTCTGCCTCAACAAATTCTGCGCTCCATTCCTTGAGTTGCAAGTATGGGCGAGCGTCGACAAGGGCTGCTTTTTCCTCTGGCAATGCTGCCTTTTCGCTTGGAGTTACGGCGTATTTGTATTTCTGGATGCGTTTAGCGTTGCGTGGACGGCAATCGTCTGCCGAACCGTTGACAGTGATTACCAATGGAAGCGGAGCCTCAACTGTTTCTACACCTGCCTCAATGCGACGGGTAACAGTAGCCTTGCCGTTTTCAACCTTTTCGATTTTCTCTGCATAAGTGACCTGTGGAAGGTGAAGTTTCTCAGCAACCTGAGGAGCCACCTGTGCAGTGTCGCCGTCGATGGCCTGACGACCAGCGATAATCAAATCGTATTCACCAATCTTTCTTACGGCAGCCGACAGAGCATAAGAAGTTGCCAAAGTGTCGGCACCTGCGAAAGCACGGTCGGTAAGTACGATACCTGTGTCTGCACCTCTGTAGATTGCCTCACGGATGATTTCAGAAGCACGTGGAGGACCCATCGTAAGGATTGTGATTGTGGTGTCAGGATTTTGCTCCTTGATTTGCAGGGCTTGTTCCAATGCATTCAAGTCTTCCGGGTTGAAAATTGCAGGCAGAGCCGCACGATTTATCGTACCGTCTTCTTTCATTGCATCTTTTCCTACATTTCGAGTGTCTGGCACTTGCTTTGCCAGAACAATAATTTTATATCCCATAAGTAGAAATATTTTTGTTTAATTAATTTTCAGGTTAGACCTTTACAAAGGTAAATATTTTAGAAGATTAGACAAACCATTTTGCGATTTTAAACACGAAAAACGGACTCTTTGATTTTCAGAGTCCGTTTCGGTTGTCATATCTCTACAACATTATTTCTTGATTTCGGCAGCGGCTTTTGCTTCCCAGCCCAAGGCACTTGCGCCGAGCACTGCAGCATCGCTTTCCTTCAGTTCAGAGAGCAACAATTTAACTTTGCCCTTGAACACCGACATTGTGTTGCGGTCCATAGATTCCTTCAATGGGCGCATCAACAAATCGCCTGATTTTGCCAAACCGCCGAAGAGCACGATTGCTTCAGGGCTTGAGAATGTGATGAAGTCTGCCAAAGCCTGACCGAGAATGTCGCCAGTAAACTCGAAGATGTCCTTAGCCATCTTGTCGCCAGCAACGGCTGCATCATAAACGTCCTTGGAAGTGATTGAATCGATGTCGAGAGCGCGGAGCATTGATGGTTCTCCAGCGCGAGCCTCAAGGAACTCACGGGCTGTGCGAGCCACACCAGTTGCAGAAGCGTAAGCCTCAAGACAACCTGTACGACCGCAACCGCAGATACGTCCGTTGTTGCGCTTCATGATTACGTGACCGAGTTCGCCAGCGAAACCATCGTGACCATAGACCATCTGACCGTTGACAACGATACCGCTACCAACGCCTGTGCCCAATGTAATCATAATGAAATCCTTCATGCCGCGAGCCACGCCATAAGTCATTTCGCCGATGGCTGCTGCGTTTGCATCGTTGGTGATTGCTACAGGAACGCCGAATTTGCTTGAAACCAAGTCAGCCAATGGAATTGGAGTTGGCCAAGGCAAGTTAACGCCGTCAGCAATAACGCCAGTAAAATAGTTAGCGTTAGGCGCACCGATACCGATACCGGCGATCTTGTCTACTGCATCGTTAGCGACAATGAGTTTTGTCAGTTCTGTATACAATTCATCAATATAATCTTCAATAACAGCATGTTTCGCTGTTTTGATTGAGCCACTTGCCAATACTGTGCCTCGAGCATCAACGATACCAAATACGGTGTTCGTACCACCAAGGTCGATACCTACAACATAGGGTTTACTCATAATATGATTTTTAAGATAGTTGAAAGTTTAATAACCACAAAATTATAACTAATGTTTGAATGACAAAAATTTAATCAGGAAAAAGTCAGTTGCTTTAACTACAATTATCACACTTACGGTTTTGTGCCGATTTTGCTATTGCGCAACTCTCCTTGTCGCAGCAGGAGCAGCAACTGCCTTTATGCTTCCGCATATTGATGAATTTGCAGACCACATAGACCACCAGAGCAACAAACACGATGCCCACGATTATGTACTGAATAAGCATACCTCTTTCCATACTGCCTCCTTATTTATCAGTCATTGTCTTCATCAGTTTGTCAAATTCCAGAGCGAAGTTAGGAGTTGTCAGCCCTTCCGGAATCATCGCCTCAACTTCCGCCATTGTGAAGAAGCGCCCTTCGGAAATTTCATCATGGTCGACCGAGATTTCCTCTGCGCTTGCGGTGCAACGGAAGGTGTTGACCAATTCTCGCTCCACATCGCTTTCAAAGATGTAGGTGTACAATTTTTCGGGGTTGTGCACCATCAACGACAGTTCCTCTTCAGCCTCCCGCAGCAGTGCCGTCGCTATAGTTTCACCGTAGTCCACGTGCCCGCCAACGGCAGTGTCCCATTTACCCGGCTGGATGTCCTTAGTCATTGACCGTTTTTGGAGAAACAGGCGCCCGTCACTGTCGAACACATGCAAATGCACCACTGGGTGCAGCAATTTTGCACCGGAATGGCATTGCTGACGTGTGGCAGAGCCCACGACAACGCCCTCTTCGTCGACAATCGGGAACAGTTCCTTATTGTTTAGTTTCACCATCTTTCGGATATTTTGTCGATATGTATTTTTTCAGTTGCGAAGGGGTTTGCTTCCCTTTCAACTCGTCGAAAGCCACTCTGAAGCCGCAGCCCGACTTGTAGTTGCTGCAGCCGAATGCCGCTTTACCCTTTATCATGTGCCCTGTGCCGCACAATGGGCACTGCACTTGGTCGAAAGACTTCACCGCAGGAGCGCGTTTTTTCTTCTCCGCCGTCTTTTCTGGCTTCGCCTTGGCTGGCGGCGTGTTCTCCACAGCAATCTTGTAGCCGCTATTGTCGCTCAACACATCGTAGACAATCTGGTTAATCTGCGCTTTCAACTCATTGATAAACTCCGAGGCTTCATACTCGCCCTTCTCAATCTTGCGGAGTTTGTTTTCCCATATACCCGTGAGTTTGGCAGACTTGAGCAAATCAACCTTAATAGTATCAATCAGCGCGATGCCCGCGGCTGTGGCCTTCAGGCTTTTGCGCTCTTTCTGGATGTATTTGCGCTTAAACAGGGTTTCGATAATCGCCGCCCTTGTTGACGGACGACCAATGCCATTTTCCTTCATTGCGTCGCGCAACTCCTCGTCCTCCACGAGTTTACCAGCGGTTTCCATTGCGCGCAGCAACGTGCCCTCGGTGTAGTACTTCGGCGGCTGTGTCGTCTTCTTTACAATCGACGGTTCGTGCGGTCCCGATTCGCCTTCGGTGAACGGTGGCAAAATCTTGTCGGACGAATCACCGTCTTCCTTGCTTTCGCCAGTAGCCTTGCCGTAGACCACACGCCAACCCTCTTTCACAATCTGCTTGCCGTTGGCCTTGAATTCGGATGTTCCAGCATTGCCGATGACCGTTGTCTGGTCGTATTCGCAATCGGGATAAAACACCGAAATGAAGCGGCGCGCAACCATATCGTAGACGCGCTTCTCCTCAACGGTCAACGTCGGCGACGGAGTGACGTTGGTGGGGATAATCGCGTGGTGGTCGGTGACCTTGCTGTTGTCAAACACCTTTTTGCTTTTTGGCAACTTCTTTGACAGCAATGGCTCAACCAAGTTGGCGTAAGGAGTCAGTGCCTTCAACACATTCGGCACTTTCGGATGGATGTCCTCGCTCAAATATGTGGTGTCGACACGCGGATAAGTAGTAAACTTTTTCTCGTAGAGCGACTGAATAAGTTTCAGCGTCTGGTCGGCTGAGTAGCCGTATTTCTTGTTGCATTCCACCTGCAGCGACGTCAGGTCGAACAGTCGTGGCGACGACTCTTTGGCACGCTTCGTGGTGCACGACTTCACGACAAACGGGTCGCCCTTTATTGCCTCCGCCGCTTCGAGCGCAGATTCTTCAGTAGAGAAACGTCCTTTTGTGGAAAGAAACGTGACGTCGCGGTAGTTAGTTTTCAGTTCCCAAAAATCCTCTGGCACGAAATTGTCGATTTCCTTTTGGCGTGCAACAACAAGCGCCAGCGTCGGTGTCTGCACACGTCCGATTGACAGGATGTTGCGACCCTGTGAATACTTCAGCGTAAACAGTCGGGTGGCATTCATGCCGAGAATCCAGTCGCCTATTGCGCGCGAAAGCCCAGCCATATACAAACGGTCAAAATCCGCCTGAGGCTTAAGACTTCCGAAGCCCTCCTTTATACTTTCGTCGGTAAGCGAAGAAATCCAAAGACGTTTCATAGGCTTCTGGCAGTTGGCTTTCTGCTGCACCCACCGCTGAATGAGTTCACCCTCCTGCCCGGCATCGCCGCAGTTTATAATCTCGTCAGCCTCATTGAATAGCGACTCGATGACCTTAAACTGCTTTTCGATACCGCTGTCGGCTATCAGTTTTATGCCAAACCGCGGAGGAAGCATAGGCAGTGCGCTCAGCGACCACGACTTCCACCTTTCAGTGTAGTCGTTAGGCTCTTTCAGCGTGCAGAGATGGCCGAAGGTCCAGGTAATTTTGTATCCGTTGCCCTCATAGTAGCCATCACGCCTCACCGTTGCGCCCAAGATTGCAGCGATATCCTTTGCCACACTGGGTTTCTCTGTTATGCAGACAATCATTGCTCTCCCCTCTCGTTTTTCTTGGCTTGATTCCAAAGAGCATCCATCTGCTCCAGCGACATTTCCTTCAGAGCGACGCCAGCCTCATCAGCCTTGTCCTCGATATAGTTAAAACGGTTGATAAACTTCTGGTTTGTGCGCTCCAAGGCAGTATCAACATCC
The DNA here is from genome assembly GCA_963590405.1 of Eubacterium sp. CAG:180. Taxonomy (GTDB): domain Bacteria; phylum Bacteroidota; class Bacteroidia; order Bacteroidales; family Muribaculaceae; genus Limisoma. The sequence continues at coordinate 21,409 of CAVAPE010000030.1, forward strand.
ACATTGTAGAGCCGAGCGGCGTTGATGAGGCTAAACAACACATCGCCGAACTCCGCCATGCGGCTTTCGTCCGACCCGTGCTCCATCTCTTCTGTAAATTCCAGAACCTCCTCGCGCACCTTCGCCCACACGTCTTTCTTGTCCTGCCAGTCGAAGCCATAGTTGGCAGCCTTTTCTTGAATGCGTTCAGCCTTGATGAGCGACGGCAATGCCTTGGGCACACCGTCGAGGACGCGCTTGTTGCCGCCCTTTTCCTTCAATTTTATCTGTTCCCAGTTTTGCTCAACGGCGTGGGCATTGTCAGCCTTCACATCACCATAGATGTGCGGATGGCGGAAAATCAGTTTTTCGCGCAGAGCGTTGCACACGTCGGCGATGTTGAAACGGCTCTTCTCTTTGGCGATTATCGAATAAAACAGCACATGCAGAAGCACATCGCCAAGTTCCTTCTTGATATTAGGCACATCGTCGGCGAGCAGGGCGCTACTTAGTTCGTAGACCTCCTCTATCGTGTTGCACCGCAGACTTTCGTTGGTTTGCTTTCTGTCCCAAGGACATTTCTGCCGCAGTTCCTCAACGACCTTCAGAAGGTCGCTAAATGCTTTGATTTCAGCCGAATTATTGTTGTTTTCCGTCATTTTTGTAGTTGTTTATACCCTGTTTCAGGAAATCGATAAACTTGTTGCAGTCTTCATCATAATAGTAGGGTCCCGACAGGAGTTCTCCGCTATTGTCGAGCACCACATAGTAAGGCTGCGAATTTGCGCCGAACTTGCTACTCTGGAGATAACTCCACAAGTCGCCGTAGGTGCGCAGTTTTATCTTGTTTCCGTTTTCATTATGTTCAATCATCATCGGCAATTCCGTCTTGTCGTCGGTCATCAGCGTTATCATCACGAAATTCGACTCGATGATGTCGCGCACCTTGCTGTTTTCAAACACAGATGCCTCCATCTTGCGGCAATTGACGCAGCCGTAGCCTGAGAAGTCAAGGAACACAGGTTTGCCCAATTTCTTAGCGGCTTCCATACCCTCGTCAAACTGGTCGTACTTCACGAATTTGCCCGACTCGTAGAGGTTGAAGTCCTGAGTGGACAACGGCGGAGCGAAAGCACTGATGCTTCGCAGCGGAGCGCCCCAAAGACCAGGCAATAGATAGAAGGCAAACGAGATTGATGCCACTGCGGCGAGCAACCGCGCTGCACCGATGTGCGAGGTATCGTCGTCGCCGAAGAATTTTATCACCTTCAGCAGATACAGTCCCAAGCACAGGAATATTGCAATCCATAGCGACACAAACACTTCGCGGTCGAGGATGTGCCATCCGTAAGCGAGGTCGGCAACCGAAAGGAATTTCAGCGACAAAGCCAACTCGATGAAGCCGAGCACCACCTTCATCGTATTGAGCCAACCGCCAGACTTTGGCAGGCTCTTGAGCCACGACGGGAACATGGCAAATATTGTGAACGGCACAGCCAACGCAATGGCAAATCCGAGCATTCCGGCTGCCGGTCCAGCGATGTTGCCGTGAGCAACAGCCTCGACAAGCAGTGTGCCGATAATCGGGCCCGTGCAGGAGAACGACACAAGCACGAGGGTGAATGCCATGAAGAATATGCTAATCAAGCCCTTGGTCGTTGTGGCCTTGCTATTGACTGCGTTTGTCATCTTCTCGGGCATCGTTATTTCAAACACCCCGAAGAACGAGATGGCAAAGACAACCAGCAGGATGAAGAAGAACACATTGAACCATGCGCTTGTCGAAATTTCATTCAGTTTGTTAGAGCCGAAAACAATGGTTATCAGCAATCCCAGCAGGACATAGATAATGATTATCGACAATCCGTAGCCAATAGCCATCAAGGTTGTTTTTTTGCGGTTGTTTGACGATTGGCGCAGGAAGAAACTTACCGTGAGCGGAATCATCGGCCACACGCAAGGAGTGAGGAGCGCAAGAAGTCCACCGAGAAGTCCACCGAGGAAAATCAAGAGCAACGACTGTTCTTGAATCGGCGAAGTCTTCGCTTTACTTACTGGCTTCCAATAGTCCGAGGTCTGAAGTTCGCCAGATTTCTCCACCGTGGTTGTGGTCTGCGGCGCAACGGTAGCAACCGTGTCGGCTGGCTCTTCTGGAGCGTCCTTGCCAAACTTAAATTCCTTCTTGTTGCGCTGACAAGTGTTGTCGTTGCACACCTGCCCTACGATAGCACCCTCTATGTTGTAACTCTTGGGATTTGTGAGTTTCACCTTCTGGCGAAACGTAACGGAATTTTCCCATGTGCCGAGAATCAGATGGAAAAACATGTCGGGATTTTCCTCCGCCTTGTGGTTAGGCACGAGACCGCCGACAATCTCCACATTCTTCAGGCGGCTTTTGTCCCAAACGATAGCCGTAGGTGTAGGGCCGTCGTCGGGCACTTTAACGTCGTAAAGGTGCCACCCTCTCTCAATCTTTGCGTCGATAACGATTTCCGCATCGTTTCCGCCTTTGGTCTCCAGCCTTACATTCCACGTAAGAGGACTAAGCATCTGCGCAACAGACGTCATTGAGCAAACACTCACGAAGGCGAAAGCCAAAAGCATCTTAATCCAGCGATTATTCTTCATAATTTACCAATATTCAATTACGGATATAAATCACATTAAACTATTTCCAATTTCTGCAAAGTTACGAAAATTTAGCGTACCTACAGCGACAGCCGTCAACGCTTGCTGCGGAAATCATTGCGCATGCGGCGCACCTCGTCCACCACCTTGGGCGAAAGCCAGAGGATTGCTACCACATTGACCACGACCACGAAGAAATTGAAGGTGTCGGAGAGTTCCCAAATGAGCGGTACATCAATTACCGCCGCCAATGCGACGAGCAACACAACAATCACAAGATACGCCTTGACCGGGCGCTCGCCGAAGAGATAGCGCACATTCTGCGCCACAAAGAAATACCACCCGACGATCGTGCTGAAGGCAAAGAAAAACAACGACACCGCTATAATCCAGTCGCCCACCTCGCCAAATTTTGTGCCGAAAGCGAATTGCATAAGTTGAATTCCGTTGAGACCCGGCTGGTCGAGCGCGCCCGACAACAGAAGCGACAACCCGGTGAGCGTACACACAAGGAGGTCGACGGCAATGCCCACCATAGCAATCAGTCCCTGGTCGTAGGCATTGCGCACCTTGGCAATGGCGTGGGCATGAGGTGTGGTACCCAAACCAGCCTCGTTGCTAAACAAGCCGCGGTTCACACCATAGCGCACCGCCGTCATCACCGCAATACCCAAGGCTCCGCCTACGCCAGCCTTCGGCGTGAACGCATACTTAAACACATCGCCGAGAACAGGTATGACACCCGCAAGATTCATACAGATAAACACCAGGCAACTCAGGATAAACACGGCAGCCATCAAAGGCACAACGCGTGCCGAGAACGGAGCGATGCGCTCAATGCCACCCGACAGGATAAACGCCACCAACACCGCAAGAGCGATGCCAAACCAGATTGTTTCCACATTGCCATGAAACAGCGTGACCATAGCACCGCTGATGCTGTTGGACTGCACCATGATACCGATGGAGAGTGCCACGATAAAGCATGCGGAGAACACAACTGCCAGCACACGGCTGCCAAGACCGTTGTGGATGTAGTACGCCGGACCGCCAATGATATGCCCGTCGGCAGTGTGAGTTTTATATTTCTGACCGAGAATGGTTTCTGCAAAATTCGTCGACATACCGAGGATGGCACTTGCCCAAAGCCAGAACAACGCGCCTGGACCGCCCATAAGCATGGCCATCGACACGCCAACGATATTGCCCGTCCCCACCTGCGAAGCCACCGCCGTGGAAAGAGCCTGAAAAGCGCTGATGCCCTCCGTGCGGCTGGCACGCGAAGAGTCGTGCGAGGAGAACAGGTTTTTCATTGTGCGAAAGAGATAGCGCTGCACAAAATTCAGCCTGATGGTGAAGTACAGACCGGCTCCCACAAGAAGAAACATCAGGGCCGGACCGAAAAAATCTGAATTGATTTGCCTGACGAAGGCATAAATAGCATCTTGGTTCATAACATAGGGCGTTTTATTGACAAATTAAGACCACAAAAATACAAAATCTTGCATTTTCATAGCAAATTTTCAAAATTTAACACATATCGTTCAATCCCCCTTTGGCAAAGGATTAGCGGCGCATTTACGACCGCCCAGAAAGCCCCCGAAAACCTAATTCGTTTTGTATCAACGATTTTTTTGCTTATCTTTGCAACCAGAATACAAAAATGAGGAGAAATAGAGATTTCTCTTAGCCGAAAATCGGCAGTGGCTTGTCTCAGGTGGACTCCCAAGAAAGTCATTAGTATGAACTATAATTTTAATTAATGAGGAAAACATTAAAAACAATTGCGACAATTGCTCTTTTATTGGTATTTACCTCTGCCTACAATGGCTATGATGTAAATGTGAATATCGATTCTTTCGCTCCAAACTTTGAAATTGCAAAGAATGGAAAGCAAACAAAGTTGAGCGACAAAAGAGGAAATTATGTGTTAGTTAATTTTTGGTCGTCGAGCAATGCTTCTTCTCGTATTAGAAACATCCAGTACGACCGGTTCTTCAAG
>CAVAPE010000031.1:0-25622 GCA_963590405.1 Eubacterium sp. CAG:180
GATCTCAAGACTATTGGTTTGAAACATCATATCGACGGTTTCCGTCCAGGCAAAGTGCCTGCTGGCTTGTTGAAGAAAATGTTTGGTAAGCAAGTGCTCGCCGACGTGGTAAACCGCGAGGTCGTTGACGCTTTGTTTAAGTATATCGAGGACGAGAAATTGAGCATCCTCGGTGAGCCTTTGGCTGAAGAGAAGCAAGAAGTGGATTTCGACAAGAAGGACTTCACTTTCAAGTTTGAAGTAGGCTTGGCTCCTGAAATCGCTCTTGACGTGAACAAGGACATCACTGTACCTTACTATAAAATCAACGTAACCGACGAGATGGCTCAGCGCCAGGACGAGGCTTTCACTCGTCGTTTCGGTTCGCAAGTGCCAGGTGAGGAGGTTAACGAAACTGCTCTCATCAAGGGTGCCGTTGCTGAACTCAACGAGGATGGCACAGTGAAAGAAGGCGGCGTCGCTGCTGAAAGCACTATCATCTCAATGGAATACATCGGCACAACAAGCGAGAAGGACAAGTTCCTCGGCAAGAAAGTTGGTGACAAGGTGGTATTCAACCCGGCTGCTGCAAGCAAGGGTAGCGAGGCAGAGGTAGCATCTATGCTCAACATCGACAAAGAGCAGGCTGCAGGCTTGAAGTCAGACTTCGAATTTGACATCAAGGAAATCATCGTGTTGAAGCCAGCCGAGAAGAATCAGGAATTCTTTGATATGGTATTCGGCAAGGACGAAGTGAAGAACGAAGAGGAATATGCAACCAAGTTGAAAGAAATGATTGCAAACCAACTTATGCTCGACAGCAACTACCGCTTCACTCTCGATGCTCAGAAAGTAATCATGGAGAAGGTCGGCAAATTGGAATTGCCAGTTGAATTCCTCAAGAAATGGCTCAAGAAAACCAACGAGAAAATCAACGACGAGAATGTTGACGCTGAGTACGACCGCATGGTCCCAGCAGCAGAATGGCAGTTGGTTAAGGAGAAAATCGCTAAGGCATTTAGCGTAAAGGTTGAGGAAGAGGATATCAAGCGTGAGGCTAAGATGCTTGCCGCTCAGCAGTTCGCTCAGTATGGCATGACCAACGTTCCTGACGAATACGTTGAGAAATACGCTGAGGACTTCCTGAAAAACAAGGATTACCGTCAGCGCCTTATCGACAAGTCTGTTGAAGACAAGTTGTTCGCCGCTATAAAGGGCGCAGTTAGCCTTGACGAGAAAGAAGTTTCAGTAGAAGAGTTCAACAAACTTTTCGAGGCTGAGGCTGAAAAGAAAGAAGCATAACCCCACGGGGATTATATAGCATAAAAGCCGCTGTCGCATTGCCGATGGCGGCTTTTTGTTTGCTCCGCTTTGCAATTTTCCACGGCTTGTATTACCTTTGCATAAACAACAGTACGGTGTCCTGTCGCTTGTCGGCTCTTTTGCCGGCAAGAGGAAAGTCCGGGCAACACAGAGTGCCATATTTCTTAACGGGAAGCTGTCGGCGACGGCAGAGTAATGTGACAGAAAACAACCGCCACGCAAGTGGTAAGGGTGAAAAGGCGGGGTAAGAGCCCACCGGGTGCTATGGCAACATAGTGCGCCGCACATCTTATGGGTTGCAAGGTCAAGTATACCGGCATTTAAGGGTTACTCGTCCATTGTCGGGGGGTAGGCTGCTAGAGCCTTGTGGTGACACATGGCGTAGATAAATGACAGGACGCGACTTCGGTTGCGACATAACCCGGCTTATAGCCGTACTGTTATTTTTATGGTGAAAATTAAAACAATATATTTGATGGCGCGTATCGCTGTCAGAAAACTGAAGCAACTGTACGCATACTGCACGGAAAACGTTTGGCGTGATCCGCGCGATGTTTGGTATGTGAAGTTGCTTAAGATTATTAACCTTTCTGTCAAGTCGTTTCTCGACAAGAACATCCAGACTTTGGCAAGTTCGCTGACCTATACCACTCTCCTTGCAGTTATTCCTGTCCTTTCTTTGCTCTTGGCCATTGCCAAGGGGTTCGGCTTGCAGGAGATGCTCGTGCATGAACTGTATCGCCTCTTGCCGGCACAACAGGCAATGCTCCAAAACTCGTTTGATTTTGTCAACCGTTTCCTTTCCACCTTGTCGAAAGGTGTATTTGTGGGCATTGGTGTGATTTTCCTGTTGTGGACATTGGTAAGCCTGTTGCGCAAGATTGAATCGGTCTATAATCATGTGTGGAACGTGAGAAAAGGTCGCTCGATATACCGTATAATAACCGACTACACCGCCATCCTGCTAATTATGCCAATCCTGCTTATCTGCTCGGGTGGCTTGTCAATCTATTTGTCAGGCTTCGTGCAGTCTTTGTTGTCGTCGCCAATCGGCGGGCTTTCGCCAGTACTGAAGTTTTTGCTCGATTTGCTTCCGATTTTCTTGCTTTGCATATTGTTTGTTGGCATGAACGTGCTGATACCCTACACGAAGGTGAAGTTGAAAAATGCACTTCTGCCAGGATTTGTCTGCGGACTGTTGTTCTATTTCATCCAGTATGCCTTTGTGCACGGACAGATTTCCGTGACAAAATACAATGCGATCTATGGTAGTTTCGCCTTTCTGCCGTTGTTCCTAATTTGGATGCAATGGTCGTGGACGGTTTGCATTGCCTGCGCCGTGATGACTTATTCGTCGCAAAATTTCTTCCGTTTCAACTATCTTGAACAAGTGAAAAACGCTTCGTCGCGCTACGTCGACCAAGTGGCACTGTTTGTCATTGCAATGGTTGTGAAGCGCTTCGAGAATGGTGATAAATCGCTTGGTAAAAAGGATTTGGCAGACAAGAAGCAGATTCCGATTCGTCTTGTCAATGAAGTGATTGACAAATTGATTGACGGCGGCTTCCTTGTTGCGGTCATTGATGACGAAGGGGCAATCTCGTTTCAGCCGGCAATGAACATAGCATCAATGACTGTAGAGGAATTTATGAATCGCTACCACGAAATCGGTCACTCTGACTTTATCGAAGAGCCAGAAATTGCAGGGGCGTTGACACGCTTGCAGGGATTGCTTGATGTCACCAAGCCAGAATACCGCTTCACTAAACTCTCCGAAGTCCTTCCTGATTAGTCGCGCTCTTTGAATAGCGTCAGCAAGTCAGCCACTATGAAGGTGCTACCGCCGATATAAATCATATCATCTTTATTGGCTTCGGCTTTAGCCGCTTCGTAGGCTTCCGCTACGGAATTGTAGGTGTCGCCTTTGAGACCGAACTGCTGCGCCGTTTCCGCCAATTTTGCGCATGGCAATGCGCGGGCAACTGATGGCTGCGTGAAGTAGTAAACAGCCTTCTTAGGCATGCGATTAAGTATGTGGGATATGTCTTTATCGCTCACAAAGCCAATGACAATGCGTAGGGCATTGCAGTCGGCGTGTGCCAGTTGGTCGGAAATATATTGAAATCCTCCTGGGTTATGACCTGTGTCGCAAACGGTGAATGGCTTGTCTCCGACCTTCATCCATCTGCCCATTAATCCCGTAGTGTTGCAAACCGTCTTAAATCCGTTGCCTACGGCTTCGTCGCTGATTTCGATGCCGCATTTCCGCAAAATCCGTACTGCGTTCAGCACCGTGTTGGCGTTCAGCGTTTGGCATTCACCTGCCAACTGGTCGTGAATTTCGCCGAAATTCTTGGTGCGGAGGGTAAGACTGTCAACGGTGCGGTCAAACGACAAAATCTCGTTGCTGTCCTGGGCGAATGTGATTGGTGCTTGTTCCGCTTCTGCCTTGGCATTAAACACGGGGCGTGTTTCTTCGGTGTACTCGCCGATGACAACTGGTGTGGAGTGCTTTATTATTCCTGCCTTTTCTCCTGCGATAGCCGCCAACGTGTTGCCCAGAAATTGTGTGTGGTCAAATGAAATGTTGGTGATTATGCTGAGAATAGGGGATATGATGTTTGTGCTATCCAGCCGTCCGCCAAGTCCGACTTCGATAACGGCGATGTCAACGTGCTGCTCTTCGAAATATTTGAACGCCATAATGGTCGCCAATTCGAAGAATGACGGTTGCCGTCCGTCGAATTTGCCATTGATAAACTCATCAACAAATGTGCATACAAATTCCTCCGACACCATCTCGCCGTTCACACGGATGCGTTCTCTGAAATCGAGCAGGTGTGGGGACGTGTAAAGACCCACTTTGTAGCCGGCTTTCTGGAGAATCGATGCCAAAAGGTGGGATGTTGAGCCTTTGCCGTTGGTGCCTGCCACATGGATTGCCTTGAATGCCTTCGACGGCGTGTCGAATAGCGAGTCAAGTTGCAGCGTGGTTTCAAGTCCAGGTTTGTAGGCAGCAGCGCCTACGTGTTGAAACACCAGCGTTTTGTTGAATAAGTAGTCAATTGCTTCTTTGTAGTCCATGTCAATAGATGATATAACCGGCAAGTCCGGCAAGCACGATAATCAGGATGGGATGAATCTTGTAGAAAAACGCCATCACAAAGGCAACTGCGCAGATGGCGATGCTCGAAAACAGTTCATCAAAATTCTCACGGTTCATCAGCAGCAACGCCGCCGAGCCGATAAGTCCAACGACCACAGGTCGCAATGCTGCAAAAATGCCTTTGGTGTAGGGACTATCCTTGTGTTTTTGGATGAAGCGGCTCGTGTAGAGCACGAGCAAGAATGAGGGTAGAATCACTGCCAATGTGGTTATGGCAGAACCTAAAACGCCGTGTCCCACGGTGTAGCCGATGTATGTGGCAGAGTTGATGCCGATAGGTCCTGGTGTCATTTGGGAGATGGCAACGATGTCGGTAAACATCTGCTCGGTAATCCATTCGCGGTCAACGATTTCGTGACGTATGAGCGACAACATCGCATATCCGCCGCCGAAGCCGAAGATGCTAATCTTGAAATAAGCCCAGATAAGTTTGAAATATATGCTCATTGTTGCTCCTCCTTAGTCTTTTATTGCGTTGCGAAAATTCTTGGAATAGACGAAATAGCCAAACAGTCCGCCAATCACGATGTAGAGTATCGGGCTTGAAACGATGGGCAAATCAGACCATATCAGCAGGGAAATGGCAACTGGAATCCAAGCGTTTTTAAGTGTGATTTTTGCAGATTTCGCAGTGGTAAACACTGGCGAAAGGATAAGTGCCACAACCGCTGGGCGTATGCCCTTGAAGATGCGGGTAAGAATTTCGTTGTTTTTGATAGTTTCTGGGGTAAGAAACATTGCAATGGCAAGAATAATCAGAAACGAAGGCAATATTGTGCCGAGCACGGCAAAGATGGAGCCCCAAATCTTGTTCAACTTGTAGCCTACTGCGATGGCGACGTTCACAGCCATAATGCCCGGCAAGGATTGCGCCACCGCGAGATTGTCGATAAACTCTTCTTTTTCAAGCCATTTATGCTTGTTTACGATGTCTTCCTCCAGCAATGAAATCATCGCCCAACCTCCGCCAAAAGTAAATGCGCCGATTTTAAAGAACGATGAAAACAATTTCAAATTGATATACCTCATTTATTGTAACCTATAAATCCACGACAAAGGTAGTCATTTATAATTGAATATCCGCATTTTTTCGGTTGCTATGAAGTCACGATTATGTTGTATCTTTGTGGAAACTGATTAATGAGATTTATGAGAAAATATTTGATATTGGCGGTGTTGATGTCGCTGGCTATAAGCGGTTTTGCACAGTGGCGCGACGATGTGCTCGGCGACGGTTATGTTTGCCGAACAATAACTATGCCCGACGATTATAGCGGCAAAGTGGTGACGACGGTTGTAAAAAAGCAGGCTAATCCGAAGTCGGACGTGGCGGTGCTTTATGTGCATGGCTACAACGACTATTTCTTCCAGAAGGAACTCGGCGACAGCGTCGTTGCCCACGGCTATGCGTTCTATGCCGTAGATTTGCGTAAATACGGGCGTTCGTATCTTGAAGGACAGCATCGCTTTGAGGTGAAGAATATGAAAGAATATTTTGCCGACATCGATTCTACGCTGGCGATAATCAAATCGGAAGGCTACGGAAATGTGGTGCTGATAGGGCACTCTACTGGCGGCTTGACCACGTCTTACTATATGACCGTCCACAACTCCGACCGCCCGCAAGTCAAGGCGTTGGTGCTCAACAGCCCATTTCTTGATATGAATCTCAGCAAGTTTCAGGAGAAAATCCTTGTGCCGTTTGTGTCCATTCTGCCGTTCAAAAAGATGAAAATCAACCAGGGTAACAGCCGTGCCTACGCCGAGAGCCTGTTGAAGAAATACCACGGCGAATGGGACTACAACACCGATTGGAAACTCGAAATTTCACCAGCCGTGACTGTCGGCTGGCTGTCGGCCATCCACCGTGCGCACCGCTTTCTGCACCGCAAGGCTGACGTTAGAGTGCCAGTGCTGCTGATGCACTCCGACAAGAGTGTTTATGGTAGCGAATGGACACCCGAGCACAATGCCGGTGATGGCGTGCTCGACGTGAGCGATATTTCAAAATATGGAAAGCGACTGGGCGAGGAGGTTACTGAGGTGGTAGTGACTGACGGATTGCACGATTTGATCCTTTCGCGCCCAGATGTTAGGCAAGGTGTCTACAAGACCATTTTCGCTTGGCTATCGCAGTTGAATCTTGACGGCAGCAGATTGTAGCCCTACTGTTTTCCGTAGTTTTGCACTTTGCAAAGGTACTTTCTCGTTTATTCTACAAGTTTTTTGTGCTTTGTCTGTAATTTCGTAAAATATTGATTAAGAATATGAGATTGTACCGCTCCCTTATCCTGGCGATTTGTGCTTTTGTATTATGCATTTCGTGCAGCAAAACGCCTTCTGGGTCTGACCGCATTTCCAACGAAGAGGCGCTTCTTGATAGTGCTTCTTATCTCACGTCCATGTCGCGTGCCGATGAAGCGTTGCCGCTGCTCGACGAGGTAATCGGCAGTGCCGACGACGACACTCTTCGCGCTATGGCAACAGCCGAAAAGGCTAACACACTGCTCGCCTTGGGCAGAATGCAGGAGGCTTTGCCTGTGTGCCGAAAGGCAATAAGCGAAGGCATGCGGCTTGGCAATGACGAAATCCTCGTTAACCAATACTCTTCGTGCGGCGTTATCTATCGTCGCATCGGAATGCCCGACTCTGCTCTTTGGGCTTACCGCAAAGGTGTGGACGTGGCAAAGAAGGTGGATGCGAAGGACTATGTGGCAAATCTCTACAACAACATTGCGGTTATTTATGTGCAAACCGACCGCTACCGAGAGGGCATCGAATATACCGACTTGGCGGACAAATGGGCGCGCGAGGCTGGCGACAGCGTGGAACTGTACTCATCTTTGGCTACCAAATCGGCGGCGATGCTGCGACAAAAGCAATACGCCAAGGCAGCAGAAGTAATCAGCAAGGAATTTGACCACATAATGCGCCTTGGCAGCGTGCCTTTGATTTTGAAGACGGCGTCGCCGATGCTCAGTGCATTTGTAAAGGCTAATCAACTCGACTCTGCTCGCCACTATCTCAATCTTGTTGCGCCGGCTCTTGCCAGTGTGCCGCCAGAAAGCAATGGCGCTTTGGGAATATGGGAGATTGAGGCGCAACTTTTGCATGCCGAAAAGAAATGGGATGAGGAGTTGAGGCTTTGGCAACGCATTGACACTCTCTCGCAGCAGAACCGCGGAATACCGCAATCGCGCATACTCTCGTCTATGGCTGATTGTTTGGCGAATTTAGGCAAACCCTCTGATGCCTATCGTGCACTCAGCCGTGCCTATTTGTTGGCTGATTCGTTGAAAAACAACGATATTGACAAACAGATGTCGGAATTCAGTGTGCGCTATAAGACTCAGGAGAAGGAACTGCAAATTGAGCGTTTGCGCTCGGAAAAAGCCGACCAGCACGCACGTCTGATGACTGTTGTGTGGTCGTTGGTATTGCTCGCTGTATTGCTCGCAGTTGGCGTAGTTGTTGTGCTCTATCGCCGCCGCCTTACCAAGCAGAAATACGAATTGGATATGCGGCGCAGTTACATTGATGGCTTAGAGGGTGAGCGTAAGCGCTTGGCAAAGGAACTGCACGATGGTGTGTGCAACGACTTGCTCGGCATACAGATGCTTATGGCTGCAGGTAGTGAAACGTGCAGCGACAAACTTACTGCCGTAACCCAAAATGTGCGGCAGATTTCTCACGAACTCATGCCGCCGTGTTTCGAAAATTGTGACCTCCTGACCATTATCTCAGACTATGTGCAGAACTATCCGTTGCCTCATTGCAACGCCTCATTTACTTGCTCTGCCGGCAATATGCTTAACGACCTCGACAGGCTGAGAGCCTACGAACTCTACCGCATATTGCAAGAACTGCTGGGAAATGTGGCGCGCCACTCTTCTGCGCAGTATCTGAAAGTGGATATCTGTGAAGATGACGGCAAGTTGAAACTGACTGTTGAGAATGACGGTGCCAACAGCCGTCAGGACAACTCGGGCATCGGCAACCGCACAACGGAAGAACGTGTGCGTAGCATGAATGGTGATATAAAGACGACAGTTACCACTGACGGTATTTATCATGTTGAAGTGACATTGTGACATTATGGAGAAAAATCACCACCCGCACTTGCTCGTCGTTGACGACCATCCTATTGTGCGTGAGGGCATAAAGGCACTCTTGGCATCTGTCATACCTGTCGGCCATATCCATGAGGTTGCCGATGGGGAAGAGGCTATGCAGATTGTGCAGACTGTCAGAATCAGCATTGCCGTCATCGATTTGGAAATCCCTGGTATTAGCGGTTTTCAGTTGATTGAACGCATGAGGCAGCGTCCTTTTCCTCCTCGTATCGTTGTGTACACGATGCACGAAGAGCCTTGGGTAGTTGCCCGATTGCAAGAAACAGAAGTGGATGCGATAGTGCTCAAAGGCGACAATCCGCGCGAGATTGTAACCGCTGTGGAATCGGTGAAAGCGAGGCTGCGCTACTACAGTCCACGATTTGCCTCGCTTGTAGAAAACTCCGCTCCCTTGCTCACTCTGCGGGAATCGGAAGTGCTTTCGTTGCTTGCCGCTGGGCATACGTCGCACGAAGTGGCAGACCGGCTTTTTGTCAGCGAAAATACCATCGAATACCACCGCAAGCAAATCCTTCGCCGATTGGGGGCTCGCAACAATGTGCAGGCAATCGCTATCGCAATGCAGAAAGGACTTATGCCTCCGTCGTCAGATATTGCGCACTACTCTTTCCCGTAGTTTTTCCGTCAGTTGCCGCACTTTCATTTTCGTTTGTCAAAGATTGTTGCGCTTCAGTTGTAATTTAGTGTCAGAAATCAACACTAAATTAAATATTATGAACAATTTACGACAACTTGCACTATTGTCGCTGGTAGTTGCCGCAAGCGCTTCGGCATCCAGTTTGACTGACCGTGCATCAAGTAAGGCAGAGGCCTTCCTCGCAGAAAAAATGGGAGAGAAGGCAAAAGGCGGCAAATTGGCGTTTGCAACGACATCTGCTGACAAACACATCAAGAGTGTGAAAAAGCAACAGAGCGCGGACTATTGCGCCTACCTCGCTCCCGATGGCGGCTATGTGCTGATGATGGCTAATGGCGACGATTTTCAGGTGCTTGGCTATTCTACCGAGGCGCATTTTTCATTCGACAACATGCCGGAGGCGTTGCAGGAATGGATGGCTGATTACAGGGAGGCAAAAGCCTCGACAGGAGTGGCAAACACTTATCCTACGCCGACTGTCGCACCTGTGGCTCCGATGATAAAGACAAAGTGGGGGCAGGATGCACCGTTCAACCGCAAATGCCCGAAATACAACGGCAATAATATGCTTACTGGCTGTACAGCCACGGCGATGGCTCAGATTCTTAACTACTACAAGTCGAACTCTAAGGGCTACGACGCGTTGGAGTATGTCAACGAGGGCGTGGGCAACAAGGAATTATCTGTCGATTACACCAAGATAAGTTACGATTGGGCGAATATGCTTGACGTGTATGAGGAAGGCGCGTATACCGACGCGCAGGCCGACGCTGTCTCGCTGCTCATGTATGAGGCTGGAGTGTCGTGCAAGGCGAAATACGATGTGTCGTGGTCGGGGACGGGTGAGACGAGTGCCGCCATTCCGTATGTCGGCTTCAACCGTTACTACGACTACAATTGCGAGATCTGGACACGCGACTGTGTGCCTACTGCGTTGTGGATGACGATTATCCAAAATGAACTAACAGCTGGCCGCCCAATTCTTTATTCAGGATTCAATGGCGCAACCGGACATGCGTTTGTAATCGACGGCATTGATGCCGAGAACAACGTACATATCAACTGGGGATGGGAAGGCAGTTGCGATGGCTACTACGATGTGACCTACTGCAAGGCACCCGACGAATATCGCGGATACTATTATCAACAACAGATGCTCGTGGGGCTACGTCCGCGCACGGTTGAGGACGCTCCTTATACGGAGGGGCTGAAACTGATAGGCTTCAACTATGTTGACGGCAAATGCCGATATGGGACTGTCACAACCAATTTCTATGAGACCGACAAGGTCTATACGTTCACGATGGGGCTAATGCAGAATGGTGTGACAAAATATATCCGTAAGGATTACGAATATGCCAAAATGGGCTGCTATCCTTATATGGGTGAAGGTTATGAGTACGGCGACTGGACTGACGCTGCTGGCAATGAAAAACCGACTTTTGCCAACGGCGACTATGAGCTGACTGTCTATTACAAGGAGCGCAACACGGAGAATCCATGGGTGGCGCTGCCTGCACGCGAGGGTATGCGCACAATGGTGAATATCAATGGTGACGACTGGACATACACGACTCCGCTACTCGAAAAGTATGCTGTGCAGACAGGAAAAATCCTTTCCATTGAGCCAGCGACGGAACTAATCGGCAAGGCTCCGCTTTATCTTACGGTAACCGTACAGGACGAATCGCACCGTCTTCCAGGCATAAATAGAGTAATTGGATTCAGATTTACCGATGTGGAGACTGGGGCGGTCTATGATGCCAGCGGCAATCAGTTTGACGGATATTATTCCGACCTTATGGAGCGGAAAACGTTCTGCATGAGTCCGACGAATGAAAAAGGCTTTATGCTGCCGGGTGGAACATATAAAGTTCTGTTGAATAACGAAAACAGTGTAGAATATACTTACGATGAGGAGTTTCAACTTGAGGTGCAGCCAGCGGTGGACTATCCGATTCTTGACAGCACGAAAGACCTGTACACCGAATATGGCGCAACATATTATTGGGGCTCAAAGGTGTGGCTGTGGAACAGAGCGGCAAGAAATTCGGTCAACAAGATGGACGGCAATGTGAATATGAGCGTCTACGCCAAGTCTGTAGAAACTGGCGAGGAGGTGCGCCTCTGCACGTTTGCCGACGTGCCAGTGCCGTCAGACGATAAATATTATTTCTATGTGCCAAACAGTCTCTATCCGTTGGAAGGCTCTTACGAACTCTCGATGCGCTACTCCACTCCCGATGGTGAGCGCGGACTGCTTAACCCTGATGCCGAGAAGCAGATAATCACGATTTTGGCTTCAGAATCGACTTCCATTCCGAAAATTGAGGCAACAGAAACGAATTTGCCCAACACGGAGTATCTACCCAAGGAAGAGCAGCAGACGCTCAGTGTGCCGATGACTAACAATGCCACAAAGGATTTCAACGGCTCGGTCGTTGCTTCGTTCTATTGCGAGGAAACGGGAAAATATCTTGAGGTGGAAATTCCGAATGTTGAAGTGAAGGCTGGGGTAAGCGCTACCGTCGATGTGCCTGTCACATTTTCCGAAAATGGTGTTTACACAATGCAGATGAATGCCATTCCTGCCTATGTATCTTCCGATGCTGTTGGCACAACGTATGTGACTGCTCCCAACGGCGCTCCTGTTGGCTATCGCATCGGAGTGGGAGAGTCTTCTGTAAGAAACGTTTCGGTTGCTACGCCTAAAATCTATCCCAATCCAGTGGCTGATTCTTTCTGCATCAAAGGCATTTCGGAAGCGACGGCGGTGAGAATCTATTCAGCGGCGGGCGTGACCATACTTGAAACTGTCGCTGATGCTAATCAAAGCATCGATGTAAGGTCATTGCCGAATGGCATCTATTTCGTCCAAATAGGAACGACCGTAGAGAAATTGGTGAAGCGGTAAATAGTTAGGCTTGTAAAAACACACAAAAGAAAGGGCTGCGTCGTTGTGATGCAACCCTTTCTGTTATTTCTTGCCGGCTTTCTTTAGGTCGGCTTCCAATAGGGTTAAGTTGAGGTCGTGGATTTCAATCTTGTTTGCGAGAAACAAAAGGTTGTCGTAGGTCAGCGGCATTGCTTCGTCTTGATTTAGCAGACTTAGAATCAGCACCATGCGGTCGGTGGAAAGCAACCGTTCAGCGAGATCGGGATGCTCGTGCAGATAATCGTTGACCGTAGGCGAGAAATCGTTGTCGGCAAGACGGATGCGCAACTTGTTGCGCAGCATGGCGCGGTAGTTGCCTTGCAGGCAGTTGCGGAAAGCCATCTCGTGGAAGAGCGATTTCATACCCCATTCCACAGTTTCAAGAGTGGCAATCATACCGTTAAGTGTGCGGCTGAACTGCCCAAACTCTGCCCAGTCTTCCTGACATTTGTAGCGAAGGTCGTGTTCCACCTCGTGCCATCCTTCTGAGAATGTGGTGCGGATTTGCACCTCGTATGTGTTGTCGATGTATTGGGCATATTCTTTAGGTAGACATCTGCGGAAATCGTCAACGAACTCCTCTGGAATTTTCTTAGTGAGATTCAGACGCTGGGGACAAAAGGTCGACAGTCCGTGCTCGTCGATGGCGGACTCCACAACGTCCTCGCTCCCGAGGAATATCGCCATTGCTTCAACATCGTCAGGAAAGTAGAGCACAAAGCGCAGTCCAATCATATCTTGGATTTTCGACTTGCCAGAAATGTACTTCTCGCCCTTAATCTGCATCTTGTGTCCCAACGACTCAACAGATTTGATGCGCGAAAACAGGCGGAACATCATGCCGCTCTGTTTCACCTTCCGTGTCAGTTCCGACTTCAGTTGTATTGCAATGTCGTTAAGTTCCATAAGGATTACAGATTTTTGCTCATCGTGAGGATATTCACTCCGTTGATGCGCTGGTAGGTTACATGGTCCATAATCTCTTTCACGAGGAAGATGCCGAGGCCGCCAATCGGACGGTCGTTAAGTTCAAGCGTAATGTCGGCAGTCTCCGCCTGTAGTGGGTCGAAGAGCACACCGCAGTCTTTCAGGATGAAATCAACATGCTTTTTGTCGGGAGCCCATTTAGCCTTCAGTGAGATAGGTTTTGTAACGCCTTCTGGGTAAGCATATTGGATGACGTTGACAAGAGCCTCCTCAAGGGCAAGGTTGATGGAATTTTTCAATGCAGAATCCATCCCCAAGTCGTTGGCTACGTCATCTACAAATGGAACAAGTTTCGACGAGTCTTCCAAGTTATTGGTTATTATGAGTTCCTTCATGATAGTCTTGTTTATGTTGTTGTCGTTAATTCTAAAGCAAAGTAATGTCAAGTCGTCGCTCTGCTCGGCATCGCCGACAAAGGCTGCCAAATCGCTCGAAATACCTTCGATTATGCCTTTCGCCGTATGGATGGCAAGTGTCTTGGCAGTGTCGATGGTGCGTTGCTCGCCGTACTGCTCTTTGCTGATATTCTCAGCCTCGGTCAGTCCGTCGGTGTAGAGAAGCATTGCGCTGCCTTTCGGCAGAACCATTGTCTGGCTCTTGTAGTCATAGTCGCGAATCACACCAAGCGGCAAGTTGCATTCCACTTCCTGATAGATTGCCTCTCCGTCCTTGCCGATGATTATCGGAGCATTGTGACCAGCGTTGCAGAAGGTCATTTTGCCCGAGGTGAGGTCAATTTCTCCAGCGTAGAACGTTACAAACATGTCCGAATCATTGTTCTCGGTAATGGCGTTGTTCAGTTGGCTTACAATCTGCGCTGGCGTATTCACCGTGTTGGAAATGGTACGGAACAGCGTGCGTGTAATAGCCATCACGAGCGAGGCAGGGATGCCTTTGCCCGAAACGTCGCCGATGGCGAAAATCAGTTTGCCGTCTTTTATGATAAAGTCATAGAAGTCGCCGCCCACTTCCTTGGCAGGCTTCAATGATGCAAACAATTCCAGTTCGTCGCACTCATGGAACGGTGAGAAATTCGTAGGCACGAGGCTCATCTGTATGCCGCGAGCAATCGATAGTTCACTCTCAATCTTTTCCTTGGCGCGTGCGTTGGTTTCAAGTTCCTTCGTGTAGAGTTTCAGTGAGTGCTGCATGTGGGCAAACGCATCGTGGAGTTTGCGCAGGTCGTCCTTGGTCTCAACCTCGGGCAGTGGCACGTTGAATTTGCCTCGCGCAATCTGGTAAGCCACGTCGGTAAGTTCCTTGAGGGATTTCGACATATACTTGACAAGGATGCGGATGCAGATGCAGAGCAACAGCAGACCCACGAGGAAGATGGCTGCTATGGTCAGCGTCGTTGTGCCGAGATTTTTCATCACGTCGCGGTAGCCGTTCACGTTGCACACCGACCAGCCTGTACGTTTCAGCGGAGCGTAGCAAATCAATACTTTTGTTCCGTCGTATTCACTTTTCATCGTGCCTTGTTCGCCGGCTGTCATTCGTCGACCTACCTCAGCAAAGAGTTTGTTGTTAAGTCGCTTAGCGTTGTCGAAGATGTTCGTGTGGAAAATCAGCGATTTGTCGGGATGCGCCAGATATTGCCCCTCCTTGGTTAGGATGAAGGAATAACTGTTTTGGTATGGACGCATCTTGTTGATGTCGATTGTTAGGTCGACAAGTGCGACATCGGCGAGAAGCACGGCGTAGATGTTTCCGTGATTGTCGAAACACGGCCACACATACGAGGTCATAAGATCCTTCTTGTTGTTGTAGTCGAGATAGGGGTCTGTCCAAAAACCGTGGCGCTTTTCGTAGGCACTTTTATACCACGACCTTTGTGTGTAGTCGCCATAATCCTCAGGCACATGGAGAAGGGTGATGTTGTCACCTTTCCGGTATGCATATTCAAAAAACAGGTGTCCCTTGTGTTTGAAAAAGTCGGGACGAAATGCTATGCCCACGCCCTTCAGCAGTTTGTTGTTAGCCAAAACGCGCGCTGCAATATTCATCATGGAGTCGGGACGAGAGGTGAGGTCTTCAACCTGTCCCTCGGTCAGTTTTAAGGCTGTCTCCACTTCGGCAAGTTCATTGTCAATCTTGAGAATGATGTTTTGCTGAAGTTCCGACGTGTACTGCACGGCTTGTTTCTCCTCCCGCTGACGGCTGTAGGAGCCCGACACGAAAGCGATACAGGCAAAGATTACAGTGGTGAGCGTGAGGATGTAGAATGTTAGCCGCGCAGAGAATGAGCTAAAAATCTGTCTCACTATCGTATGTCAAAAAGTTTGAAGAATCCAGTGATTTTAAACACATTACTGATTTCGTCGTTGATGTTCTCGATTGTCATTTTTCCGCCCTTCACTTCCACTGCTTTGCGGAGCGACAGGAAAAGGCGCAGTCCGCTACTGCTGATATATTCCAATTTCGAGCAGTCAATCACGATTTCCTTTTCTGCGTTGTCCTTTAATGGCTGAAGGTCCTTCTCGCAAGAAGCGGCGCTAACTGTGTCAAGACGTCCGTCCATTGTGGCGCGGATAATGTTTCCTTCGTTATTGATTTCGATTTTCATAATTCTATTTTGTTGATTTTATTTGTTCTTATTCTTTATAATGGAAATAACAATGTTACAATGAAAATGTTTGCGGCGAGAATCACTATGTTCATCACAATGCCGATTCTTGTAAAGTCAGTAAAGTGGTAACCGCCTTCGCCGTACACCATCATGTGGGTAGGCGAGCCTATCGGGGTCGCAAAACTTGACGAAACGGCAATCATCAATGCTATGCAGAATGTTATTGGATTTGCATGCAGCGAAACGGCCGTTTGGTAGGCGATGGGGAAGAACATTGCCGCAGCGGCGGTGTTGCTGATAAACTCAGTGACGAATGTCGCCACAAGGCAGATGCACGACAATGCGATTATAGGATTGGTGCCGCACACGTGGAGAATGCCGTCGGCGAGAGCAGCAGCCAAGCCAGTCTTGTCGATGGCTGCGCCGATGCAGACCGAACCAGCAAATATCATCAGTACGTCCCAACTGATGGCGTCCCATGCCTGACGTGTGGTGCAGCAGCGTGTCACAATCATTGCAAAGGCTGCAAGAAAGCAACTCTGTAAGAGTGTCAGCACATTGAACGACGATAGCAGTATCATTGCAATCATGATTGCAGCGGACACGGCGGTCTTTTTGCCGATATGAGGAATGTCTTCCGAATCAAAGAATCGCAGGTCTTTTTCTACTGCCTGCTTGAATGTCTCGCCTTGGGTGCTTGGGCATTCCAGCAACAGAGTGTCACCAAATTCCATCCTTACCGAACGCGGATTGGCGTTGATGCGCTCACCTTCGCGGACTATGGCAACAAGTACTGTGTTGTTGCGCTCCTCGAAGTTGGTGTCTTCCATCGATTTGCCGATGAGCGCGCCGCCGTGCTTTACTGTAGCGGTGTAGAGTTGGCGGTTTCTTTCGCTATTATCAAGAGAGAACACGTGCTGCGTGGCTGCCGTCAATCCGTGGCTCTTGCGCAAGTCGAGGATGCTGTCAATCTGTCCGGAGAATACGAGTCGGTCGCCGCCCATAATAAATTCTTCCGACGGTACAGGGCTTATGATTTCCTTGTCGAAACGTACTATCTCAATCAGTCGCCCTCCAGCAAAATCCTTAACGCCTGCTTCTGTAACTGTCTGTCCGACATATTTGCAGTCGGTCGGCACAAGAAATTCTACTGTATAGTCGCTTGTCGCTCCGAGGGCTTCCGCTGGCGACTGCCTTACTGGAAGCAGTTTGTGCATTGTCAGCATCACGCCGATGCCCACAATGAGGCAGAACACGCCTGGGATTGTGGTGCTGAAGATGTTGAGCGATATGTTGGGGTTTTGCTCGGTTAGAAGTCCTGAAATGATAAGGTTCGGAGGCGTTCCGATAAGGGTACAGATGCCACCAAGGCACGATGCGTAACTGAGTGGTATAAGGAGTTTTGATGGGGCAATATTCAGTTTCTTCGCCCAAATCTTGACCACTTTGATAAACAGCGCAACGACAGTGGTGTTGCTGAGCACGGAACTCAACGCTGCCACTGGCAGCATCAAGCGAATGAGTGCTTTGGAATAGGATGACGGTGTGCCAAGCAGTTGCTTTACCATCCAGTGGATTACACCGCTATGCACAAGACCGACGATGACCACAAACAGGATGCCTACCATAACCACGGAACTGGAACTGAAGCCAGATAATGCTACTCCTTCATCAAGGATGCCAAAGATATAGAAAAAGAACATTATACCAAGAAATGCAAATTCTGCGGGTATCTTGGTAAACATCATTACACAGAAAAGGATGATGATCAGGGCAAGAGTAATCCATGCATTCAATCCTAATCCGAGAAGTACTAATGCACACATAGGCGATTGCGTTTTGTCATTGTTCTGACTGCAAGGTGGCAATCAAAAACTGGTACAAATTTAACATAAACTTTGGTCTGCAACAAGCGAAATGCAAAGTTTATCTTTAAAATCCGAAGGAGAGTGTGACATTAAATTGGCGACCTGTCAAATAGTTCGGAACGGCATATTGCAGGTTGTTCACGTCGGTAACCCAATAGCAACTGCTCACATTCGATATGCCGAGGAGGTTGAACACGTCAACGCCGATGCTGATGTTCTTGAAGTTGCGCCAGAAATTGTATGGACGCACGCCTTCAGATGGCGCGCCGACCAACTGATATTGGAAGCCGATGTCAACACGCTTATAGGCGGGTATTCTTAACCACGCAACGTCGCGTGTTACTTGCGGCGGTGTCATTGGGAAGCCGTCGGAGAAGATGCCGCGGAGGCTGAACTTGAGTTTCGGGAATTTTGGAAAATAGTCGGTGAAGAACAGTCCGACGCTGTAGCGTTGGTCGGTTGGTCGCGGCACTTTCACGCCGTTGAGTGTTTCTTGTGTCTTCATCAACGAGAAACTAATCCACGAGTCGGTGCCAGGCACAAATTGTCCGAACAGTTTGAAGTCGATACCAGTGATGAAGCCTTTGGATGAATTGGTGCCTGAATACACGAGTTTCAGGTTGTCAAGTTCGTAGGGAATGAGGTTCGACAGGTTCTTATAATAGGCTTCTGCGGTGAGTTTGAATGGACGGTCCATGGCGCGGAACGTGTAGTCGCTACCGAGAATCATCTGGATGCTCCTCTGCGATTTGATGGTGTTGTTGAGCGTCTGGTATGAATTGCCGTCTTCGTCGACCTGCGTTATGCGGAATTCCTTGTAGAATGGCGACTGATAGTATAGGCCTCCAGCCAGTCGAATTGCCACGCGGCTATTGTGCTCTGGAATGAAGCCTATGCTAACGCGTGGACTTACAAGAAATTCACGGTTGAAATCCCAATAGGAGAAACGGATGCCTCCGTTTATGGAGAAAAGTCCGATGCCAGTTTGCAGTTTGTAGGTGTCGTGGGCATAGAACGATACCTTGTTGGTCGACAAGTCGTTGACCGAACGGAGGTTGTAAATCATTTGCACCTTGTCGGAGTAGTGGGGCAGAGTGTAGCCTGCTGAGTCGCGGAGTTCCCATTCGCTGGAGCGGTCGTAGACTTTCTGGTGGCGGAACTCAAGTCCGTAACTGAGATTGTGGTGATTAAGACCTGTGTGACCTTTCAGTGCGAAGTTGAACACGCTTGCCTTGAGGCGGTCGCGGGCATGCTCAAGGTATTTTCCTACGCCGACCTCGCCGCCGATAGAGTTGTCTCCGTCGTTGGTGCCGGCATCATCGAGCCAATACTCGCCAGAGATGTCGTATGCCACGAGTTCGTTGGTGAGAAATCCAGATGCGAGAAATGTGAACTCGTGGGCTTTGCTGGGCTTGAAGTTCAATTCCAATGCGCCAAAGTATGTTTCAAACTTGTCGTGCTCCTCTCCGTCGAAATAAACGGTAAACTCTTTCACATTTTCAGAAATACCGAACGATGTGGAGCGTGTGGTCGGTTTGAATTTGTAGTTATTGGATGAAATGTTGCCCAAGAAGGCAATGTCCCATCTGTCGTTGAATTTGTATCTCAGGTTGGTCTGGTAGTCGATGAAGGTAGGGTCGTATTCGCCTTTAGAGTCCATCGAACTCAGTAGCGAGGCGTTGCGCTTGAAGCGGAAGCCGTGGAGTTGTGAGAATTTGCCAGTATTATGCCCGACGGATGCTTCTGCCCCCATCAAACTGCCTGAAAGATAGCCTTCAAAGGCTTCTGGCTGGCGATAGGTGATGTCGAGCACCGACGACATTTTGTCGCCGTATTCTGCCGAGAATCCCCCCGTAGAAAATTGGATGTTGCCTACAAGGTTCGGGTTTATAATGCTAAGTCCTTCTTGCTGTCCCGAAGAGATGAGCAGAGGACGATATACTTCTATGCCGTTGATATACACGCTGTTCTCGTCGTAGGAGCCGCCGCGCACAGAGTACTGCGAACTCATCTCGTTCTTCGACGAAACGCCGGCTACGGTCGACAGCAATGCTTCCACTCCGTTGCCCGACACAGATGTGGTCTGTTGCAGCGAGTGTGGGTCGAGATTCTGCATACCGTTGGTTTGCTTGCGGTATTCGGTTACGGTTACGCCCTGCAACTCAGTGGTGGCATCGGTCAACTTGACAGTGAGGTTTACTTTTCCCTCGGGCTTGATAAGTTTCTGATGACGTTCTTTGTAGCCAAGGCATGAGAAGATAATCTCAATGGTGTCCTGTCGGGCAACGTTCAGCGAATAACTGCCGTCGAGCCCGGAGGTCGTGCCGATGGCGGTCTTAGCAATCCGCACGGTAGCAAACTCGATTGGCTTGCTGTCGTTGTCGAGCACCTTGCCCGAAATGTTGACCTGCGACAGTGCCGCTACTGGCAATGTGAGCAGGATTAGGATTATATATATAGCCTTGGATAAGCGCATTCTTGTCGTGTACATATAATTATTAACGCAAGAAAGCGGGTTTAATTATATCACGCACATAAAAAAGCAGCGTCTACCGTTTTTTGTGGTAGACGCTGAAGTACTATAAAGACCTAAAAAATTAGCATTCTTTGCCTGTGATTTCAGAAACCACCTTCTTGATTTCGTCGGCAATGGCATTTGCCTGCTCCATCGTGTTGGCTTCTGAGTAGATGCGGATAATTGGCTCGGTGTTGCTCTTGCGCAAGTGAACCCAATAGTCTGCAAAGTCGATTTTCACGCCGTCGATGGTCGTTACTTTCTCGTTAGCATATTTCTTCTTTACGGCATCAAGGATTGCATCAACATCAATGTCGGGAGTGAGTTGGATCTTGTTCTTTGCAATGCAGTATTGCGGATATTCTTTCTTCAACTCCGTCACCTTTTTGCCTTTGTGAGCCAGAAGCGAAAGGAACAGTGCCACGCCTACGAGGGCATCACGACCGTAGTGGCTTGCAGGATAAATTACTCCGCCGTTGCCTTCGCCGCCAATAACGGCTCCTGATTTCTTCATCTGTGTCACCACATTGACTTCGCCCACTGCCGATGCGCTGTATGTGCAACCGTGGCGCTCTGTCACGTCGCGGAGTGCGCGCGAAGAGGAGAGGTTTGAAACGGTAGCGCCCGGTGTCTTCGACAGAATGTAGTCGGCTACGGCTACGAGTGTGTACTCTTCAACAAACATTTCGCCGTTTTCCATAACTATAGCCAAGCGGTCTACGTCTGGGTCAACCACGAAGCCTACATCGGCGCAACCAGTCTTCAGAAGGTCGGAAATCTGCGTCAGATTCTCTGGGATAGGTTCTGGAGTGTGCGCAAACTTGCCAGTCGGCTCGCAGTTGAGTTCGATTACGTTCTTCACGCCCAAGCGGCGGAGCAGTTGCGGGATGACGATGCCGCCAACGGAATTGACTGCATCAACGGCAACTGTGAAGTTCGCTTTCTTGATAGCCTCTACATCTACAAGGTTGAGGTCGAGCACGCTGTCGATGTGTTTGCGGGTGTATGTGTCGTTGCTAAATTCGTGACCAAGGTCGTCGACTTCGGCAAACGTGAACGATTCTGCTTCGGCAATGGCAAGCACTTCCTTGCCTTCGGCATCGCTTAAAAATTCGCCGTGCTCGTTAAGGAGTTTGAGGGCGTTCCACTGCTTTGGGTTGTGCGATGCAGTCAGGATAATGCCGCCGCACGCTTTTTCCCAAACTACCGCCAACTCTGTGGTCGGTGTGGTGGCAAGGCCGATGTTTACGACATCAAATCCCATGCCGTTCAATGTGCCTACAACGATGTCTTTCACCATTTCGCCGGAAAGACGTGCATCTCGTCCCACTACAATCGTGTTTGATGTCTTTGTGGTCGATTTGCGTATGAATGTAGCATAGGCGGCTGTGAATTTCACAATGTCAAGGGGGCTTAAGCCGTCACCTGCAGGTCCTCCAATGGTGCCGCGGATGCCTGAAATTGATTTGATTAGTGACATGATAATGGTTTGTTATAATGGTTTGCTATATGGTTTTTAGTTCTTGCTCTTGAAATACCTTATGTTGTAGAGGTAGGGCACAACGTCGGCAATCTCCGACGACGGGCCTTTGCGGCTTCTCACCAAAAGGTTTACTTCGCAGTCGATGCCAAGGTAGGTCAATGGCATTACCACTCCGTAGCCGTAGGTGGTATAGGTGTAGTTCGCTTCTTCGTTGGAGTAGTTAAACGAAGTACTTTCATACGAAAGGTCGCCGAAGTTGCCCGACGGGGCATCGTCGTAGCCTGCGCTCCAGCGGTTTATGCTGATGCGGCCAAAGCGGAAATAGATTTTTTCGCCTTCTTTGGCGCGGTTGTTCTGGCGGTCGCCAGTCTTGATAACCTGCATGTAGACGTTGCCAGAGTCGTCAATCTGGTAATATGGGGCGTCGCTGCCTGTCTGGAACACAGTGTATGGCAACTGCCGCTGTCGTCAATATGATGTTTCTGATTTTCATATCTTATCTTTTTTCGTTGTTTAAATCTTTCAAAATTTGGTAGAATGTGTCGATTGCGCCTTTCAGCGGACCACGAAATTCGCCGCCGGCAGCATTGGCGTGTCCGCCGCCGTTGAAGTATTTGGCGCAAAGGGTGTTGACGTGGAAATCTCCTTCGGAGCGCATTGATACTTTAACAAAGTCTTTCTCCTCACGGAAGAATGTCGACCAGATTACGTTAGGTATCGCCAATGGCATGTTGGCAAGCACCTCGGTGTCGCCCACCTGATAGTGGAACTTGCGGAGGTCGCGTTTGTCGAGTATCGTAAGCGATGCTTTGTGCGATGGAAACAGGCGCATCTTTTCGGCAATGGCATAGCCGTTGAGGCGAAGGCGCGCTTCGCTTGATGTGCCGATGGTCAGTTTGTATATGCGGTCCTTATCCACGCCGCGCTTCACGAGATCTGCCACGATAAGGTACAACTCGGCATGGTTGGAATTGTAGGAGAAATTGCCGGTGTCGGTCATCATACCCGTGTAGATGCAGGTGGCTACGTCAAGGTCAATTTTGTCTTGGTAGCCGATACCTACGAGTATGCGGTAAAGGAGTTCGCAGGTCGATGTCATTTGCGGAAACGACAGTGTCGGGTCGCAGATGGGGTCGGGGTTGATGTGGTGGTCCACCATCAGTTTCTGGCAGGTGGCTTTGCCAACCACTTCGCCAAATCCTGCAAGGCGGTGAAGGGCATTGAAGTCGAGGCAGCAAATCAAATCTGCCGAGGCAACAATTTCCGCAGCCATCTCAGGTTCGGTGCCGTATGTTACAATAGTGTTGCTGTCGGGCAGGAAAGCCATGTCCTCTGGCACGTTGTCCGGGGTGATGACTGTCGCCGTTTTGCCCATTTTCTCCAAGATGAGTTTCAACGCAAGGTTGGAGCCTACCGCATCGCCGTCGGGCGACTTATGGCAAGTGATTACAACCTTCGTGCTCTTTTCTATAGCATCCTTGAATTGCTGAAGTAATGTTGGGGCTATAACTTGTTCTAACATTGCTATTGTTCGTTATATTGATTTGCAAAGGTATGAAAATAACTTGATTATTTTTTACATCGGTCCGTTATTCTTTGTTTGAAAAATCCTCAAAATTTGTATCTAAATCATAAATCACGGGTTGCTTTCTGTCGCAGAATTTTCTCTGTCGGGAAACCATACCCTTTAGTAGAGGTTTATGGCTTGCGCACTTATTCAAATTTTATTGATTTTGACGGCTTTATCGACGAAATAATGAACGATGGAAGTAGCAGTGCAATGAATGCCAGAACGATGATTCCGATGTTGAGTATCAGCAGCCACCAGTTGAAGTCGACTGGTACATAGTTCATGAAATACGATTCCGAATCGAGTTTCACAAGGTGGAATTGCTTCTGTAGCCCAAGCAGTCCGAAGGCAATGGCGTTGCCTATAATCATAGCGCGGACTATTATCTTCATCACTATGGAGATGAAAATCAGCCGTATGCTGTGGTTGCTTGCTCCCAAGGCTTTAAGCACACCGATGGTGTTGATGCGGTTGAGCACCACAATTATAAGGCATGCGATTATCGCAAAGCAAGCCACGAAAGCCATCAGCACGAGCACCACAACTATGTTGGTGTTCATCAGGTCGAGCCACGCAAAATGGGATGGGTTGTTTTCTCTGATTGTCGACAACTGAAATTCTCCAGTCAGCGACGATTCGCCGCTGGAAATCTGTTTCGTCAGTTTCTCTACAATCGAATTGCGCACATCGTTGATGTCCTCCAAGTTGTAGCAGGTAATTCCTATGTATGAGCCTGTTTTTGCATCCCATTGGTTCACCGATTGCAGGTTTTTCAGATTGCCCACAAGCACAGCCTCGTCGAAACTGTCGAAGTCGGTGTTGAAGATGCCAGCAACGATGCAACGCCGCATCCTCACTTGCTGGTTGTTCATGAAATAAACGTACAACTTGTCGCCGATGTTTAGCATCAACTTGTTCGCTATGGCTTTGGACACAAGCACATTGTTGCCAGAAACGTCCGCCTTGCCGCTGGTGAGTACCGAGCGGAGATAGGAGAGGTCGTAGTGCTCCGTTACGCCCTTGTAGCGTAGCCCTGAGAAGCCGTCGGGCGACTTCAGCACGCAGGGTATTTCGCTGATTAGACTGACCGACTTAATCCTCTTGTCGGTTGACGGCGCAGTGAGCCGCAAAAGTTCGTCGTTGTAGTCAATGTAGCTCCTCACCACATTGCTCTCGCCGTCATAGTGCTTGTTGAAAATCTTGATATGGCTGTCGAGATTTGTAATCTTGTCGACGATAGTATTCTTGAACCCGGTTACAATCGACACGGCAACAACCATAATGACAATGGCAAGCACCATGCCCGCAATGGCGACATTGAGTGTCGACACAGTCGACCGCCCATCAGCAGTTTTGTTGTTAAGCCGAAGCCTCTTGGCAAAGAACAGTTCAAAATTCATGCTACAAAGATAATGTAAAAATAGGGCATAAATCAAACTTCGTACAATATTCCCAACACTTCATACAATATTCATTGTGTTATTTGACAAACCATTTGTAGCGAAAGTATATTTGCGATGTTTAAAACTCAGATACATCTGTGAACTATAATGAATAACTAAAAAAAACAAACTGTTATGATGCCAGACAACCCACAAGTATTGACTTGTCCATTTTATGTCATTGATTTCCGGCAACACATTCGGTGCAGAATATTGGTCAGACAATAAGCAGATTGCACCGATGCTTCCAGAAATATCCTTTGTTCAAAAATGTCCTCAATGTGGAAAATACTATATCCGTACACGGCAAGAGGTGAGATACACAAAAGACGGATGGTCTATGGAGCAAGGACTACTGTCGTATGCGGAAATGAAAGAAGCCTTTGTTCAGTTGTCAAAAGAAGGATATGAAGACCCAAATGAGGAACCGAATGTTCGTGTGATGCTCCATCATGCATACAACGACTATTATCATCGTGGCAAAGAGCATCCCGAAATTGTCGCAGCGGATTGGAATCTTTTTGTGGATAATGCTAAGTGGTTAATAGACAATGTGCTTGATGATGACATTCTAAAGGCTGAATATTATCGTGAGATTGGCGAATACGACAAGTCGCTTTCGCTACTCGAATCCCGAAATCGAACTGACGATAGTTTCCTTGAACAGTTTGTCGAAGAAGTTAGAGAGAAAGCGGCAAACAAGGACAACCGAGTATTTCAGATAATGTAGAAAATCTCAACCAACGGGTCGTATAAACGATGAAAAAAAATAATATTAACGGCACTGATCGGATTGATTTCCCTATGTGCTTGCTCAAAAGATGATGATTTTAAAGAAGGAGATATTGTGTTTTAAATATCAAAATCGCAACAATCTTCTGCAATACAATTGGCGACTGGTTCAGAATGGAGTCATTGTGGTATAATTGTTTTTAAAAATGGGCATCCGTATGTTTTGGAAGCCTCAAATCATGTCAAACTGACTGAAGTTAATGAATGGATTAAACGAGGAAAG
>CAVAPE010000032.1:0-25385 GCA_963590405.1 Eubacterium sp. CAG:180
TACATTTAAAGGCGCATATCGGCGATATTTAACAAATATTTTCTATATGCGCCGTTTTTTACCAAGTTTTAGGTAATTTAGACCACTTATTTATTTAAAAAAAATTTTGCATTAAGGATTTTAGCAGTACTTTTGACACGTGGATTACAATCCAATTAAATTTTGGAAACAACGTAAAGAAAATACACTAAAATGGAAAATTGCAAAGTTAAGAAAGCAGAAGGCAAATTAGGCGTACTCGTAGTAGGTCTTGGTGCCGTATCAACAACATTTATGACAGGCGTCCTTATGGTCCGCAAAGGTTTGGCTAAACCAGTCGGCTCAATGACGCAGTACGACAAAATCCGCGTAGGCCGCGGTGCTGAAAAGAAATATCTCCACTACAAAGACATAGTTCCTATGGCCGACCTCAACGACATCGTGTTCGGCTCTTGGGACGTTTATCCTGCTAACGCATACGAATCAGCAATCAACGCTGAAGTACTCAAAGAGAAAGACATTGAGCCTGTAAAGGACGAACTTGTAAAGATCGTGCCTATGAAGGCCGCTTTCGACCACAACTACGCTAAGCGTCTCGACGGCGACAACGTGAAGCAATGCACAAGCCGCTGGGATATGGTAGAGCAACTGCGTGAGGACATCCGCAACTTCAAGAAAGCAAACAACTGCGACCGCATCGTTGTGCTCTGGGCAGCATCTACCGAAGTCTACGTACCAGTAGACGAGAAAGTTCACGGCACTCTCGCTGCCCTCGAAGCAGCAATGAAGGCCGACGACAAAGAGCACATCGCTCCTTCTATGTGCTACGCTTACGCAGCCCTCACCGAAGGCGCTCCATTCATCATGGGTGCTCCAAACACCACAGTCGACATCCCTGCAATGTGGGAACTCGCTGAGAAGACCAAGATGCCTATCGCTGGCAAGGACTTCAAGACTGGTCAAACATTGGTTAAGTCGGGCTTCGCTCCAATCATCGGCACTCGTTGCCTCGGTCTTTCGGGATGGTTCTCAACCAACATCCTCGGCAACCGCGATGGTCTCGTGCTCGACGAGCCAGCAAACTTCCGCACTAAGGAGGTCAGCAAACTTTCTACACTCGAGTCAATCCTCGTGCCCGAGAATCAACCAGACCTCTACAAGGACTACTACCACAAAGTTCGCATCAACTACTATCCCCCACGCAACGACAACAAAGAGGGATGGGACAACATCGACATCTTCGGATGGATGGGCTACCCAATGCAAATCAAGATCAACTTCCTTTGCCGCGACTCTATCCTCGCAGCACCTCTTTGCCTCGACCTCGTGCTTCTCAGCGACCTTGCTGCACGCGCCGGCCGCTACGGCACTCAGCGCTTCTTGAGTTTCTTCCTCAAGAGCCCAATGCACGACTACACTCAGAACGAGGTGCCTGTAAACCACCTGTTCCAGCAGTACGTAATGCTCAAAAACGCTCTCCGCGAAATGGGCGGCTACGAGGCTGACGAAGAAATCGACTAATCTTCTACCTAAAATATCAATATCACGGCGGCATCCTCCAAGGTGCCGCCTTTTTTATTGCCATTCAGTTGAAAAACTATAGTATGGTAAGCATCTAAAATAGGCTATCCTGTTGACAACTTTACAATTTCGCTAATCCACTTTTATTCCACAATACCGTCGTTTAAGTTATGTTGTATTTTATACAAATCCTTCTGACGTTCAATTTCTTTTCGCAGTTGTTCCTCCGTAGGCAAATAAAGCTTATACTTTGTTGCAAAAAGTTGTTCATTGCCCTTGAGAATGGAATATCGGGCAATATCCTCATCCGTTTCCGAACACAAGACAATACCTATAGTAGGATTGTCTCCTTCTGTGCATTTCAATTCATCATACATACGGACATACATATCCATTTGACCGATATCCTGATGTGTTATTTTTCCAACTTTCAAATCTATAAGCACGTAGCACTTTAAAATTACATTATAAAGCACAAGGTCTACAAAGTAGTCATCAGCATCCGTCCGTATATGTTGTTGCCTGGCGACAAAGGCGAACCCCCGCCCCATTTCCATCAAGAAGTCTTTCAAATGCGAAATAATGCTTGACTCCAATTCTTTTTCTGAAAAACTATCTTCAAGTTTAAATCCCAAAAATTCTCCCATAAAAGGAGTTTTTAAAATTTCTGTATTCTTGGCGGAGATTTGCGTTCCTTTCTTCTCGATTATTTGAGGTTGCGAATAATGGCGCTCATAATATTGCGTGGATATGTTCCTTTTCAAAGTATTGATGCTCCACATTTGATCCGAGGCTGCTTCAAGATACCATTTTCTGGCTACCTCATCACCCACTCTAAGAATTTCTATAATATGTGACCATCTCAAATTTTGCAAACGCGTTTGCAAAATTGAGACATCTGGAATTGTCAAATAGAATTTTCTGAAGTATGCGAGGTATCTTTTGCTATAGCCACTGCCGTACTCGCGTGTCAGCTCATCCGATAGATGTACCAACAATTGAGTTCCATAAGCTGCACGATTACACCCTTTTTGTTCTTCTTCGACAATACGTTTGCCCACGTTCCAATATGTAGAAATCATAGTGGCGTCAACCGCAGCATAAGCCAAAGACCGACCTTTATTGATAATGGTCTTTACATCTTCGAAAAATTTTCTGTCAATATTTATATCTAATTCCGTGTTCATTCTATTATTTTTTCTAACAGTTTTTCAACTCACCTATGCGGTGCTGATTGATTGTCTCTGCAGTTTGATAGAATCCGTCAACTAACTGAGGGTCAGAACCTCAGTGCCGCGGCGAACAGAGTCATTGTACAAATCTTATATACTACAAATTTAAGGAAAATATTCGCTTATCAGACTATTCTGGCGGTTAAAACTCGAGGAGGAAGTCGGTGAGCGACTTGTCGGAAGGGATGCCGAGTTTCTTGCGGATGCGGTAGCGTACGCCCTCTACTCCGCGAATGGAGAGGTGGGTAAAAGAGGCTATGTCCTTGGTATTGAGGTTAAGACGAAGCAACGCACAGATTTTCAGGTCGTTGGACGTAAGTTCGGGGTACTGCTCGTGCAAATTGCGGAAGAAGCGCTTGTGGATGAGGTCGAAGTTGTTGTGGTATGTGCTCCAGAAGAGTTCGCTGTCGCCCTCCTTCAGTTGCTGGAGAATGCGGTTGGCGTTTTTCGACGTGATGGTACCATGGCGCATACCTTCGAGTAATTGCTCACGCACACTCTCCATCGAGTTTTTCATCGCCACCATATCGAGCGCCATGCTCGCCACGTCCTTACCCTTCACCGACAGTTCGTTTTCGAGGATAACCTTCTGCTGCTCAGCGATGATGCGCTCCTGTTCGAGCACCTTCATCTTCTGCTGCACCAGTTCCTGCTCGGCAGCCTTGCGGTTGCGCGCCAACACTTTGGCAGTGCGCCAACGGATAAAGAGATAGGTCAAGGCAAACGCCACACCGACATAGAGAAGCCACGCCCAGATGGACTTAAAGAACGGTGTAGGGTAACTGAAATGATAGGCTACCGTGCCAAGGGTGTTACCAGCAACGTCGCAGACCTTCACCGTAAGCGAATAACTGCCATAGTTGAGGTTGGAATAGGTTGCCACGGGCGAGGAAGATGTTTCGTTGACCGTCTTTCCGCCACCCACGAGCGAATAGCAGAACAGTAGGCGGGTATTGTCGTAATTAGGATAGGAAATGCGCACGGAGATGTTACCCTTCACCTTGCAGTCGCCCACGAGAGGCAGTTGCACCACACTGTTGTCGGTGCGGCGGGTCGTCACTGAGGCTATGTGCGGAGTGAACTTCACCGATTTGGGTTTGGCGGTGCGCATGTCGTAGCGCCCGAGGGCATCGTTGAGGAAAAAGTAGGTGTAGCGATCATCAACAAACATCGACCTACCGTAGATGTTACATTCCTGTCCGAAAATGGTGTTGGGGATAAACGTAAAGGGTTTAACAGACTGCCCGTTACCCTGCATCAGCCAATAGCCGTCGGCATCCGACAGCCAGAACGTACTTCTATCGACAAACGCAGAAGACAGCACTGCATTTTTGCCGTATCTGCCTAAGACATCGTAGGGAAGCACGCGTTTGCGTATGTCGTCGTAGGTGTAGAGTTTGCCGCCGTAGGCAAACACCACGCGCCCGAGGATGTTCATGACGTGAAACATCTGTTCGGCACCGTTGTCGAGCGAGGGGTAGTATTTCACGGCGGTGAACTGCGTAAGGTCGCGAGAGAGTTCGAGTTGGTACATACCCTTACTCATATGGGATGCCCAGATTACGCCACGAGAGTCAATCTCGAACTCGCGCACTGGTGCACTGAAGCCCTTAATTTCGCACACGAAACGCCAGCCGTCGGCGGCTTCGCGATAGAGGCGGAAAGTAGTGTAAGTTGACTCTATCAAAGCGTGCTGCCCGAAGAGGTTGTATTCCCTCATTCCCGTGCTGCCCATACCCATTGTCGGCACGGTCACGTTGGTGGCTTTCAGTCCGTCAACCGACTTGAGGCTCAAATTGTTGCCCACATAGATCTTGCCACCCATACGCTCCACGTGCCAGTTCTGGTCCTCGCACCCGGGCACTTGAAAGCGTGCACCAGTCTGCAGGTTGCATTGCCACAACGCTTGGTTGGTGGCAAGATATGCCACGTTGCCAAGCGTAGCCATGCCATAAACCATGCCGATGCCGTCCATACGCATCAGCGTAACCGGCAACCCTGCATGGATAAGCGAAATACCGTTGTCGAGGGCCGCCCATACGTTTCCGCCACGGCTGCAATAGAGTCCGAGCACGGTGTTGTTGCCCAGCCCGTTATGCTTGTCGTAGTGCCACAACTGTTCGCCAGTTTTGATGTCAATGGCAAAGACACCGTTTTTAATCGTGCCCACCACGAGCACCGACGGCGAGAGCATAACCGTGCGGTTGATGATGCCCTGTTGCAACAAGGCATCCACCTGCGTAGCCAACGGCTGCACCTGTCCGCCACGCACTACATACAAGCCATGCCGGCAAGTGGCGAGAATCCAAGCGTCGTTGCCGAAGGCGTGCATGCCCATCACGTGGTCGTTGGCATAAGCGCTACTGCTAACCACAGAGACAAACCGCCCGTCGTCGACGCGACAAAGGTCGCCATTGATGATTTGCGCATAAATCTTGCCGCGCACGGCAAAAAACCAAAGTGGAAGGGTGTCCTTATAATAGTACGTCGACACGCGCTTGCCGTCGTAGCAGAAAAACGAAGAAAACGACTGAAACCAGATTCTTCCGCGATCGTCCTTCAGGATGTTCCAAATCTCGTCGTTATGGCTCTCAACGCCCTTAGGCCAAAGTGATTTATAGAGCATCGTGCCGAAAGCGTCGCGCTCGAAATAGCCGAAATCGGTGTAAGAGCCCACATAGATGCGCTTACCGTCGGGAAACACCGAACGCACAATGCCGCGGCTGGGGAGGAGCGTTGACTGCCACTCGTAGCCGTCGAATGAAAGTAAGCCATTGTTGTTGGCGAAGTACATTGTGCCGTCGTCGTCCTGCGAGCATGCCCAGTTCTGCATGCCCATACGGTAGTCGAACGAGGAGTAGTGGGAGATTATAGGTACAAACTGTTGCGACCATGCCGCAACGGAGGCTACGACCGCAAAAAGAATTGTAAAAACGAGTCGATATATAGATTTCATTGAGTAGGTTCAAATAATCAACCACAAATATAATAAAAAAATATAGCGAAAAAGTACAAAAATTAAGATTTTAGGCATCATTTCTGCAAATTTCTATTTATCAGCGTTTTGCACATAGCCATCGTAATAATAGCGTAGTGTTATAGAACATAATCGTAGTTAAAAAGTAGTGCTCTGTTTGTGAACAAATTTAAACCTCTTTTACTTTGTGCCCAGAAAAACTTGTCGGCTCACCACCGGCTCAAAAAAGAGTTTATAAAAAAGCGAACAACTGACACTAAAACGAAATTTATTAATCAACCTAACATAAACTAATCAAAGAAAATGAAAAAAAATGCGCTTTTTCTTTTAGGCACTGCATTCGCCGCTCAACTGGCTTTCGGTCAGAACCAAGTGGTGAAAGGCAGCGTGTTTGACAGTTCAGGTCAACCCGTAATCGGTGC
Source organism: Eubacterium sp. CAG:180 (assembly GCA_963590405.1). Lineage (GTDB taxonomy): Bacteria > Bacteroidota > Bacteroidia > Bacteroidales > Muribaculaceae > Limisoma. The sequence continues at coordinate 6,132 of CAVAPE010000032.1, forward strand.
CACTGTCAAGGTTAATGGAACCAACAAAACCGCAGTGTCGGACATTGACGGCAACTTCATTCTTAATGACGTTGACCCGAATGCCAAAGTAACAATCTCATTTTTGGGTATGCAGCCTATCACTGTAAAAGCATCAGAAGTGAAAGGCATCGTCCTGAAGGACGACTCACAGATGCTTGACGACGTGGTGGTAATCGGTTATGGTTCTGCCAAAGCCAAGGACCTCACCTCCCCTATCACAGTGGTGAAGGCAGCCGACTTGCAGTCAACTCCATCATCATCGCCAATGGCTGCCCTCCAAGGCAAGGTAGCCGGCGTTAACGTAATCAACAGCGGTACTCCTGGTGCTGGTCCTACAGTCCGCATCCGTGGTGCTGGTTCATTCGCCAACTCATCACCTTTGTATGTAGTTGACGGTATGTTCTACGACGACATCAACTTCCTCAACAACGACGACATCCAGGACATGACCATCCTCAAGGATGCTTCGGCAGCAGCCATCTACGGTGTGCGTGCAGCCAACGGCGTTGTACTCATCACAACTAAGAAAGGTCAGAAGAACCAAAAGGCACAAATCACCTACGATGGTTATTTCGGCGTGCAGAAGGCTACAAACGTGCTCCAAATGGCAAGTTCGTCAGAGTACGCCACAATGCTTCTCGAGGCCAACTACGACGCATATTTGCCTGTAATCAAGTCGTCTATCGACAAATACGGCGGCAGTTATGCTGACTCCGACTTCCACAACTGGACTTACGGCTCAAACACCGATTGGTATAAGGAATTGCTCCGCAGCGCATTCATGACCAACCACAGCGTAGGCATCAGCGGCGGCGGCGAAAGAGCCACTTACTCATTGGGCGTAAGTTACTTGCACCAAGACGGTGTTATGAACGTTGAAAACAAGTACAACCGCCTCAACTTCCGCGCAGCCCTCGACTACGATGCAACAAAATGGTTGAAGGTGGGCTTCAACGGCGTGTTCAGCCAGTCATCGCAAGTATTGCCTAACAACTCTGCATGGCAACAGGCGTTCAACGCACCGGGTCTCTATCCAGTGTACGACGAGAACAACACCGAAGCAAAGCCTGACAAATATGCTTCACCAGCAACAATCGGCTATACATCAAACTTCTATAACCCAGTTGCAACAGCCAACTACTACAACTCGAAGAACGATGCAAAGCAGTTTATGACCAACTTCTATGCACAGTTCAACATCTTGCCTAACAAGTTGAACTTCAAGACAAGCGTGAACTACAACTTCCAGGACATCAATGGCAAGACGTTCACTCCTATCTATTATGTAAGCAGTTGGCAACAGAACTCGGCAACAAGCCTCAACAAGAGCAACACCCAATACAGCAACTCAATTTGGGACAACACTCTTACCTATAAAGACAAATTCGGACGCAACAACTTCGGCGCAATGGTCGGCATGTCAATGCGTCAGGAAGTCTACAAAAATCTGTGGGGCACAGCGCCTAACGTGCCAGAAGGTAAAGACGCTTACCAATACCTCAGCCAAGGTAGCACAACAGGTATCACCCTCGGCGACGGCGGCACTCGCTACCGCGGCCTCTCCTACTTCGCTCGTTTGAACTACGACTACGCTAACAAGTATTACTTGATGTTCACAATGCGTGCCGATGGTTCTTCAAAGTATCAAGAACAATGGGGCTACTTCCCATCAGTTGGTGCATCATGGGTAATCAGCGAAGAAGAATTCATGAAGGAGCAGAAAGCCATCGACTACTTGAAACTCCGTGCAAGTTGGGGTAAACTCGGTAACGACCACGTGGCAGCAAGCGACGGCTTCGCATCAATCACTACTGGCAACAACGCTTCGGGTGTGTATGGCAGCACTACCATCCCTGGCTATCAGAACACTACATATTTCAGTTGGTTGCAATGGGAAGTTGTTGACGAAATCAATGCAGGCTTCAACCTTTCTACTCTCAGAAACCGCTTGACAATCGACGCCGACTATTTCCACCGCATGACCAACCACGCAGTGATTTCGCCGCTCATCTCGTTTGAGAACACTACTCTCGCCGGCAACTACGGTAAGATCCTCAACCAAGGTGTCGACGTTTCAATCAACTGGAGCGACCGCGTAAGCAAGGACTTCTCTTACCACATCGGCGCTAACCTCTCTTACCTTAAAAATGAGGTACGCGACCTCGGCGGCAAGACTATGATCAAGGGCGGCAAGACCGTCAACATCGTAGGCGAAGAGATGAACTCATTCTACGGCTACAAGGTTATCGGCATTTACCAAACAGAGGCAGAATGCAAAGCCGACAAGATTGCAGTTGCCAACGGTCTTGAGCCAGGCGACTTCAAATATGAGGACGTAAACGGCGACGGCGTTATCGACGCTAACGACAAGCAGACTCTCGGCTCTTACATTCCTAACTTCACATTCGGTGTTAACTTCGGTTTCCAATGGAAGAACCTCGACTTTGAGGTCAGCACCTACGGTCAGACCGGCGCACAGATGTACAACCGCAAGCGTGCATTGCGCTACGCTCAGAGTAACTACAACTTCGACCACGACCAGGTGGCTAACCGCTGGACAGGCGAAGGCTCTACCAACGAATATCCATCAGCAAAAGCCCTCGTGAAGGGTTGGAACGTGAGCGACCAACGCGTAAACTCGTTCTTCGTAGAGAGCGCCGACTTCTTCCGCATCCAGAATGCTACTATCGGCTACACCTTCAAGAACATCAAGTTCGGCTCATACACAATGCCAAGCATCCGCCTGAGCCTCACAGCCGACCGTCCTCTCACTCTCTTCAAGGCTAACTCATTCTCGCCTGAAATCAGCGACTCTGAGGGATGGGACACCGAAGTTTACCCACTTACAGCGACTTACACTTTCGGAATTCAACTCAAATTCTAACTCCTAAAACAAGTAAAGATGAAATTCAAGAAATATATCACAGCCGCATGCATCGGAGCATTGCTCCTCGGATCTCAATCGTGCGACTACCTCGACATCGATCCGGAGAACAGCGTACCGGAAGAGAACGTCGATTTCACAAACCTCGACAACCAGTACCAACCAGTGTCGGGAGTGTATGCAAAACTCCGCACCGGTGGTATGCACTGGGTAATCTGGCCACTTAGCATCGTCCGCGACGACGATATTTGGTCGGGTCGCGTCGACGACCAGGCTTCGCTTGTCGACTTTGGTAACTACAACTACGACAACGGTTTCTGGGGCTTGAAAGAAATGTGGAACCAGTACTACGGTATGATTAAGGTTGCCAACTCAGCAATCGAATCGCTCGAAAGTTATGCTGCCAACGCAAAGACCGAACAGCAACTCAGCAACAACCGCGCATATCAGGGTGAAGTTCGCTTCCTCCGCGCATACGCTTACTATCGCCTTTCGCTGGCATTCGGTCCAGTGACCATTCTCCGCGACAACAAGCAAGTGAACCTGACTCGCTCAACTGTTGAAGCAGTCAACAACTATATGCTTGAGGACCTCAACTACTGCATCCAGAATGCTCCTCGTCTCCGTCCTAACGAGATGGCGCACATCGGTGCTGTTACTGCCTTCTCGGCAGAGGCTCTCGCTGCAAAGATTTACCTCAACATGGGCAACTATGCAAAGGTAAAAGAGTTGACCAACGACATCATCAGCAGCAACAAGTTTGAACTCTACAGTGACTACTACGAACTGTTCAAGATTCCTGGCAAACTCTGCAACGAATCGCTCTTCGAATGCCAATGCACCGACTTCGGTACAGGTTCAGGCGACCTCGTAGACGCTGACCAATGGTTCGTGTTCCAAGGTCCTGCCAACGACGGCAACATCTCTGGCTGGGGCTTCATCGGTTTCTACAAGGACTTCCGCGACTGGGCTAAGGAGCGTGGCGAAACAGTACGCTACACCACCTCATTCCTTGAGGCAGGCACAACCACTCCAAGTGGCGACGCTATCCGCCCATTGCAGAACCCAACACAGACTGACTGCTGGAACGGCAAAGCCTACACTCCAAGCAACGAGTTGACTGAAGGCCGCACAAAATATGGTTGCAACAACAACATCCGCATCCTTCGCTATGCCGACGTGCTCCTCATGAACGCTGAAGCAAAAGTACGCTTGGGCGAGAATGGCGACGAACCATTCAACTTGGTTCGCACCCGCGCTCAAATGCCAACCATCAATGGCGTAACTGTTGACCAAATCCTCGACGAGCGCCGCATGGAACTCTGCTGCGAATGGGGCGAACGCTACAACGACCTCGTGCGCACAGGCAAAGCAGCCACTGTGCTCGGAGCAAAGGGATGGACTACCGATAAGACTTACTATCCTATCCCATTCGATGTGGCAGCCGACAACCCTGATGTCAAAAACGATCCTATCAACGAATAGGCATCAGCCTAATTGAAAAATACAGGGTGTGTCTTCAATATAATTCCAACAAACAGGGTAAGCGAAGACACACCCTTTCTTTAAAAAACTCATCAACAATGTATCTTCTCAACAAAGCAACGGCAATACTCTCAGCAATAGCACTCAGCCTCGCCTCCAACGCTACGGCACAGGACTCTGTGAAAGTAGTGAAAGGTCAAGTGAGCGACTATTACATCCCCGTAGTAACCACCTACGAGATTTCAGGCACAGTGACCGACGCTCAAGGCCATCCGCTCGACGGAGCCACCGTGATGTTTTTCGCCAGTCCAGTGCACTGCAACACCGATGCCAAAGGGCATTACCGTCTAACTGCCACCGATACCGACACGCATCTCTACGTCTACTACCCTGGCATGCAATTTGCCAACGTGGAGCGCAAGAGTCGCGACCGCAAAGTCGACATTCGGATGCAGGTAAAATCCTCTGCCACTGCTGCTCTGAGAAGAGGCAAGGCACAAGCCACGAAGTGGTATAATCCAAGTGCCCACACGACTCGCACCTACTGTAACCCGATGAACATCAGTTACAACTACGAGCCGCTCAACAACAACTCAATCAAAGGCGGTGCCTTCCGGTCGTCAGCCGACCCGATGGCACTAACATATAAAGACCGCTATCTCCTTTTCTCCACCAACCAAGGCGGTTTCCACTACTCCACCAATCTCAGCGACTGGGATTTCAGCCAAGCCACTTTCCAGCGCCGTCCTGCCGACGACGACCAGTGCGCCCCGGCTGCCTATGTTGCTGGCGACACACTTTTCTACACTGGTTCCACCTATGAAGGTCTGCCCATCTGGTACACCACCGACCCTTATTCTGGTCGCTGGCGTCGTGCCGTGGACCGAAGCACACTGCCGTCGTGGGACCCCTGCCTCTTTCTCGACGATGACGGCCGTCTGTATCTCTATTATGGTTCAAGCAACGAATATCCTCTGAAGGCCGTCGAAGTAAGCCGCGACGACTTCACTCCAATCAGTAAAATCTACGATGTGGTGATGCTCCGTCCAGAGCAGCACGGTTGGGAGCGCTTCGGCATGAACAACGACGACGAAGTAACGCTCCGTCCGTTCACCGAAGGTGCCTATATGACCAAGCACAACGGATGCTACTATCTGCAGTATGGCGCGCCGGGAACTGAGTTTAAGACCTATGCCGACGGCGTTTATGTGAGCGACTCGCCACTCGGTCCGTTCACCTACCAGACGCTCAACCCGATGTGCTACAAGCCCGGCGGATTTGTGCGCGGCTGCGGTCACGGCGGCACTTTCGCCGACCTCAAGGGCAACTACTGGCACGTGGCTACCTGCATGCTCTCGCTTAAATATAAGTTCGAGCGCCGCATAGGGCTCTACCCTACGGCTTTCGATGCCGACGGCGTGATGCACTCCGCCACGGCCTTCGGCGACTACCCTAACTGGAACGCCGATGCCGACATCAAGAACCCCGACGACCGCTTCACGGGCTGGATGCTCCTCTCCTATGGCAAGGAGGTCAAAGTTTCGTCGAGCGACAGCACATTCACAGCCGCCGCTCTCTCCGACGACGACATCCGCACCTACTGGGCAGCCAAGACCGGCGATGCTGGCGAATGGGCGCAGATTGACCTCGGCGGCGACCGCACAGTGCGCGCCATCCAAGTGAACTTCTACGACCATCAGTCCACGCAGCACAACCGCGCCAACGACATCTACTATCAGTACCGCATCTGGGCGAGTGCCGACGGCAAGACGTGGCAACTGGCGGTGGACAAGAGCGACAACGACCACGATGCGCCACACGACTACATCGAACTCGCCGACACGCTCCACACTCGCTTCCTGAAGATTGAGAACCTGCACATGCCTGCCGACAGCAAATTCTGTCTGTCCGACATCCGTGTGTTCGGCTCTGCCGACGGTCAGAAGCCTGCCGACGTGAAGAAATTCAAGGCGCGCCGCAACGCCACCGACCTCCGCGACGTGATGCTCTCGTGGCAGCCGTCGAAGGGTGCCTATGGCTATGTCGTGGCTTACGGCACAGAGCCAGGCAAACTCTACAACTCCATCCTCGTCTACGGCGACACTTCCTACGATATGCGTGGTCTCGACCTCGGCACCGAATACTATTTCAGCATCCGTGCCATCGGCGAAACAGGTTGTTCTGCGCCGACAAAACCAGTAAAAATTTAACTTAAAAACCAGCAATACGACTTATGAAACTTGTAAGCACTCTACTATCGCTCGCCATCTGCGGCATAGTCTACACCTCTTGTGGAGCATCGGGCGAAAAAACCCCGAGCCCAACGCCCTCCAACCCTACTCGTCCAGAATCGTTTGAAAGCGACAGCGCTTTTCTTGACTACATCGAGAAGACTCACCTCAACTATATGTGGGACGGCGCTGAAACAAACTCGGGTATGGCTTGCGAACGCATCCATCTCGACGGCGACTATCCCCAAAACGACCAAAACATCGTCACCACTGGCGGCACCGGCTTCGGCATCGCCGGCTTGATTGCGGGCATCGACCGCGGATTTATCAACCGCACTGAGGGCGTGGCTCGCCTCCAGAAAATCGTGGACTTCCTCGGCAGTGCCGACCGCTACCACGGCGTGTGGTCGCACTGGATCGACGGCAAAACGGGCAAAACCAAGCCGTTCGGACAGAAGGACGACGGCGGCGACCTCGTGGAGAGTTCGTTTTTGATGGCAAGCATGCTCTGCGTGCGCCAATACTTTGCCGACGGCAACGAGGCTGAAAAGAAACTGGCTGCCGACATCGACAAACTCTGGAAGGAAATGGAATATGACTGGTACCGCCGCGACGGCGAGGATGTGCTCTACTGGCACTGGTCGCCTAACTACGGCTGGGAGATGAATTTCCCTCTTCAGGGCTACAACGAGTGCCTCATCACCTATATCCTCGGCGCTTCATCGCCAACGCACTCCATCCCTGCATCGTGCTACCACAAAGGCTGGGCACGCTCGGGCGGCATCAAGAGCAGCGCCAAGCCCTACGGCTACGCGCTGGAGTTGAAACACAACGGCTGCGAGCAGGAAGGCGGTCCGCTCTTCTGGGCGCACTATTCCTACATCTGCCTAGACCCGCGCAACCTCTCCGACCAATATGCCAACTATTGGAATGTGACGCGCAACCACGTCCTCAGCGACTATGAGTACTGCAAACGCAACCCGAAAGGCTACAAGGGCTACGGCGCAAACTGCTGGGGTCTGACGGCAAGTTATTCGGTCGACGGCTATTCGGCACACGCACCAAACAACGACCTCGGCGTAATAGCCCCTACCGCTGCCCTGTCGTCGTTCCCCTACACTCCAACCGAGTCGATGGCTGCACTGCGCTATTTCTGGGACATGGGCACAAAAATCTGGGGCAAATACGGCTTCTATGACGCGTTCTCTGAAACGAAATCGTGGTACACTCCGCGCTATCTTGCAATCGACCAACTCACCATTGCGCCGATGATTGAGAACTACCGCAGCCAACTGCTCTGGCGCTTGTTTATGAGTTGTCCGGAAGTGCAAAACGGTCTCACTTCTCTGGGATTTACTTTCAGCAAATAACTATTAAAACATAACAATCATGAGAACAAGAAACATCATCGCCGCTGCGTTTATGCTCTGTATGAGCCTCGGTGCATCCGCTGCACCGGCAGTAAGCGACGACGCCAAGATGAACAAGTTTATCGACGACCTTATGTCGAAGATGACCATCGAGGAGAAAATCGGACAACTCAACTTGCCTGTTACTGGCGACATCGTTACTGGTCAGGCAAAGAGCAGCGACGTTGCCGGCAAAATCCGCAAGGGTGAAGTGGGTGGTCTCTTCAACCTCAAGGGCGTAAGCAAAATCAAGGAGGTGCAGCGCATCGCTGTTGAGCAAAGCCGCCTTCACATCCCATTGCTTTTCGGTATGGACGTGATCCACGGCTACGAAACCGTGTTCCCTATCCCATTTGCCCTTTCCTGCTCATGGGACATAAACGCCATTCGCCAATCGGCACAGATTGCCGCACAGGAATGCTCTGCCGACGGTATCAACTGGACATTCTCCCCGATGCTCGACATCTGCGTTGACCCTCGCTGGGGACGCATGTCGGAAGGCAACGGCGAAGACCAGTATCTCGGTTCGCAGATTGCCCGCGCAATGGTTGAAGGCTATCAGGGCAACAACCTCGCCGACAAAAACACCGTGATGGCGTGCGTGAAGCACTTCGCTCTCTACGGAGCAGCGGAGGCTGGACGCGACTACAACACCGTAGACATGAGCCACTGGCGAATGTTCAACTACTTTATGCCGCCCTATAAGGCAGCAGTCGATGCTGGCGCACAGAGCGTGATGACTTCGTTCAACGTTGTCGACGGTATTCCAGCAAGCGGCAACCGCTGGTTGCTCAACGACGTGCTCCGCAAGATGTGGGGATTTAAAGGTATGGTCGTTACCGACTACACTGCCATCTCCGAGATGATAGCCCACGGCATGGGCGACCTCAAGCAGGTATCGGAACTGGCGCTCAACGCTGGAACAGATATGGATATGGTGGCAGAAGGATATGCAACCACCACTGCACAATCAATCAAGGAAGGCAAAGTGAGCATGGCTACTCTTGATGCTGCATGCCGCCGCATCCTTGAGGCTAAATGGAAACTCGGTTTGTTTGACGACCCTTACCGCTACTGCGACGAAAAGCGCGCAAAGAAAGAGGTGTTCACCGCTGAGCATCGTGCCGTTGCACGCAACACCGCAGCCGAAACATTCGTACTTCTCAAAAACGAAGGCAACCTTCTGCCAATGCAGCGCAAAGGCACTATCGCCCTCGTAGGCCCACTTGCCTCAACGGCAAGCAACATGTCGGGCACTTGGAGCGTGGCTGCACGCCTCAACGACAACAAGACCCTGCTTCAGGGCATGCGCGACGCCGTTGGCGACAAGGCTACCGTGGTCTATGCCAAAGGCTGTAACCTTATGAGCGATGCCGCACGCGAAGCCGACGCAACGATGTTCGGCCGCGAGATGCGCGACAGCCGTTCAGCCAACGAGATGCTCGATGAGGCCATCAAGGTGGCTAAGGATGCCGATGTCATTGTGTGCGCCGTTGGCGAATCGTCGGAGATGAGCGGCGAATGCAGCAGCCGTTCCGACCTCACTCTGCCCGACACTCAGCGCGCATTGCTCGAAGCAATGAAGGCAACAGGCAAACCAGTGGTACTCGTTTATTTCGCTGGTCGCCCCACAGTGATGACTTGGGAAAGCGAGAACTTCAACGCCATCCTCGACGTGTGGTTCGGCGGCAGCGAAAGTGCCGACGCCATCTGCGACGTGCTCTTCGGCGACAAAGCGCCGAGCGGCAAACTCTCAGCCACAATGCCAAAGAGCGTTGGTCAGATTCCTCTCTACTACAACCACCTCAACACTGGCCGTCCGCTGGAAGAAGGCAAATGGTTCACCAAGTTCCGCAGCAACTATCTTGACATCGACAACGACCCGCTCTATCCGTTTGGCTACGGCTTGTCGTACACCACATTCAAGTATGGCACTCCTCGCCTCTCTTCGACTTCTATCAACGAGGGCGGCAGCGTGACGCTCACAGTCGACGTGACCAACACCGGCAACTACGACGGCGACGAAGTGGTGCAACTCTACGTTCGCGACCTCGTAGGTAGCGTTTCGCGTCCTGTAAAGGAACTGAAGGGCTTTGAGCGCATCAGTCTGAAGAAGGGCGAAACACGCACGGTAAGTTTCACCGTCAGCACCGACGATCTGAAGTTCTACAACCAGCAACTCGACTACATCTGTGAGCCTGGCGACTTCGAGATTATGGTTGGTCCTAACAGCCGCGACGTGCAGACGCTTAAGTTCACATTGAAATAGGCAAAATGTCCAAAAATAAAAAAGATTAGTTTTAGGTTAGCGTCCCCGACTACGGTTGCCGTTGAGCAATCGCCTCGGGGGCGTGATTTTTCAACCATAACGATTATGACAATGAAAAAGTTAAGACTACTCCTCCTATCATTTATCACCCTTGTGGCATCGCTCACGGGCAGTGCTGCCACAATCCGCGTACTCGCCATCGGCAACAGTTTCTCGGAAGATGCCATCGAGCAGAACCTTCATGAGATTGCCGAAGCCGACGGCATCACCGCCATCGTTGGCAACCTCTACATCCCTGGGTGCTCGCTGGAGCACCACATGGAATGCGTCAACACCGATGCGCCAGCCTACCGCTACCGCAAGGTCGTTGCCGACGGCACTACGATTGAGGCTTCACGTTGCCGCCTCGACAGCGCATTGGTCAACGAACAATGGGACTACATCAGCGTGCAGCAGGCGAGCCATTTCTCTGGCGACTATGCCACCTATCAGCCCTACCTGTCGCAGTTGATTGCCTATGTGAAGGCTCACGTGCCAGCAAGCACCAAAATCGTGTTCCACCAGACGTGGGCTTACGCCTCCGACTCCAACCACGACGGCTTCCGCCGCTACGGCAACAGCCAGAAGCAGATGTATGAAGCCATAGTTGGCGCAACAAAGCAAGTGCTGCGCGATGCTAAGCCCGACATCCTCGTGCCAGCAGGCACTGCAATCCAGAACGCCCGCACCTCGGCACTCGGCGACACCATGAACCGCGACGGCTACCATCTGCAACTCGTCTACGGACGCTACACGGCAGCCTGCACATGGTTTGAGGCGCTGACAGGCAAAAGCGTAATCGGCAACACCTTCACACCCAATAGCATCACCGCCGAGCAGAAGCGCATAGCGCAAAAGGCAGCCCACGAGGCAGTCCGCCACCCGCTGAAGGTGACGAAGATAAAATAGAGATTCACTTTCTTCATTCAGATTTGAGTATAAAAACCAAGCAGCCGCGACGTGTGACACGCCGCGGCTACTTTTTCCCAAAATCTTGGAAAAGTGTAGTTTTTAGGGGCTTTTTGCCTTGGAAAAGTGTAAAAAAACACCTATTTTTGCCTTGGAAAAGTGTAATCAACCGCATTCAAAGTTATGTTAACCAGAAAAATAGACTCTTTTTTCGATTCATTCTTTCGAGACACCAACAAGGCATTGCTTGTTACTGGTGCTCGACAGATTGGTAAAACGTATTCCATCAGAGAGGCTGCCACCCGGAATTTCGAGAACTTCATTGAAATCAATTTCATCACTTCTCCCGAAGCAATCGGCATATTCAATGGAGCGAAAGACGCTGATTTTCTTCGACGAAGTGCAAGTTTATCCAGATGTGGTTACACTCATTAAATTTTTAGTTGACGAAGGCAGTTACCGCTATGTGATGAGTGGTTCACTTCTTGGTGTCGAACTCAACAACCTTCGCTCAGAGCCAGTGGGATATATGGATGTCAAGGAAATGTATCCGATGAATCTGCAGGAATTTCTTACCGCAATAGGAATGTCGGACGAGGTGATTGCCGCACTCCGCAAATGCTGGGATGAAAAGAAACCCGTAGACGAATTTGTGCATAATCGTTTGATGCAGGCATTCCGCCTTTATTTGCTAGTCGGGGGTATGCCACAGGCAGTGCAATCGTATCTTGACACCAACAATCTGCAGCATGTGATTGCCGTCCACAAAAGTATTCTGCAAGAATATCAGCGAGACATCATGAAATACAAAAAGGACGACAATAACCAGAAATTGTACATCGAAGACATTTTCAAACTGATACCGTCAGAACTGAACGCCAAGAACAAGAGGTTCATACTAAAGTGTCTGAATGAAAAGGCACGGTTTGCCTCCTATGAGAATAGTTTCCTTTGGTTGAGAGATGCTGGTGTGGCATTGCCGACCTACAACGTTGAAGAGCCTAAATTGCCTTTGCTTCTTGCAAAGACAAGAAATCTGTTCAAACTTTTCCAGAGCGATGTTGGGCTGTTGTCGAGCCAATTTGCCGGCGGCATCCAGTTGCGTTTGCTCAACGATTCGCAAACGGTAAATTTCGGTTCAATCTACGAGAATGTGGTTGCACAGGAATTGAAAGCCCATGGCTTTGACCTGTACTACTACAACAGCAAAAAGTTGGGCGAACTGGATTTCGTAATTGAATATCAAGGGGAAGTACTGCCAATAGAAGTAAAGTCGGGCAAAGACTACGAGCGACACAATGCCTTAACAAACGTAATGGCTTCTGCCGACTACAATATTCCACAGGCATTGGTGCTTTGCAACGACAACATAAAAGTGGACGGCAAAATCGTTTACATGCCCATCTATATGCTTATGTTTTTAGAGAAAGATGTCCCCCTCAGCCTAAAATACAAACTTACCCTCTCCGATTTGAAAATTTAGCAACCGCTCCGAGTGGATTTCAACGACCAAGAGGCAATGTTTTATCGTTTATGGACGACGATTTTGCGCTATTTTTATCGTCTATGAACGATAAAAATAACTTTTCGAGGTTCCTTTTGCGGATTACACTGCTATGACAGCACCTCATCTCAGAACTCAAGTAGCCATTTCCATAAAGGGACAAGTTCAATCTGGTAACCGTCTTTTTCAACGATGCGTTCTTCGTCCATGGTCACAACAATCATTCTGCTGACAGGCTGAAAAAAATGCAGTTTTATCAAGCCGTCAGTTTCCCGCTTAAACGTATCAGCATCTGCCATGGAATAAGACACCTGAATAGCCAATTCCTCTGCCGGGACAACAAAATCAACCTCTGCGTTCTTGCTGTTCCAAAAATAACTACCGTCACCATATTTGCGCCTGAGCGTTACCGCTACGATATTTTCAAGCAACGAGGTGTTGGCGTCTACAAGGAACAGATGCAGCAGACCATTGTCCGTGAAATAGTACTTGCGGTTCGTTTCCTTGTCCTGCAACTTGCCATACAAATTCTCGTAAGGCAATATCAGCCAAGATTCAGCCATATAACCTACATAATCAATCGTGGCATCAGTGCTTAATTTCTTGCCAGTGCTACTTACAATGCTTGCAATCCTGTTGTATGAAAGAGGCTGCTTTACGCTCTCAGCCATCTTGCGTATCATTACACGCAACGCGTAGTCATTGCGTATTTTGTATCTTGCCACCAAATCGCCAAAGAAGATTTTGCTGAACAGGTTGCTCATCCACGAGCGCGGTTCTTTCATACCTACTGTTTCTGGCAAACCCCCATTCTGAAAATAGGAATTGGTCAGTTTGACAATCTGCTTCCCATATTTAAACAGGGCGTTTTTTGAATCCATATCAATGCCATTGGCTCTCAGATACTCTTTTAAAGAATACGGGTAAACTTCGTGAATCATGAATCTGCCGCCAAGAGTGGTGGCAATCTCACTGCTCAGCATCTTCGCATTGCTACCTGTGATATACACATGATACTTTAGGTCAGCCAACCTACGGGCAAACTTCTCCCACCTATCTACTAATTGAATCTCGTCCAGAAAGAATATAGGGCGATAGTCGTACATTTCCTCGTAGCATGTTTTTATCAAGTCGAGGTCGCTCACTTCTAAAGAATCTATACGGTCGTCTTCAAAATTGAAATACAGGATTTCCTCTTTCTTGTGACCTTGCTCCATCAACTGCGCGATGCGCTGAAACATCAGGTATGATTTTCCTGCATGTCTCAATCCCACAAACACATAATTCAGTCCGTCCACGAGTTCCACATCACGAGGGATGAGTTCTACTTGCGAAACATATTCCTGATATTCCGAGATAAGCAGTTTTATCAAATCTTTCGTCATACGCCCTTAATACTAAAAGTAAAGTTCATCGCAAAGATATGCATTTTATCGTCTATAAACGATAAAAACAACTATAATTTATCGTTCATGGACGATAAATTGCACATAAAAAACGAGGAGAGCCGTGGGCTTTCCTCGTTTTTTTTATGGGGATTGGGGATGTTACTTCATCAATGCGCGGGAGGGTGATGCTTGGTTGGCAGCGCCCCAAGTGCGCTTCATCTGGCCGAGTGCGTGGGTCTTGGCACGCTCCATCTTGGCAGCAACCGAAGTGGTGTTGCCTGAATAGTCAACATAGTTCATGACGTGGGTAAATGTGCCAGTAACCTTGTTGCCGTTCATGTCGAGGAGGTTGAAGTCAAACTTGCGCTTGCCGTCGCTGAGCGTAGTCACAGTGAACGAGCCGCCGTGGATAGGAGCAAGGACAGTCTGATAGCCCTCTGAGTCGGTCGAATCGAGGTCGCCATACCAAGAAAATTCCATATTGCCTGCGAAACTTACGAAGCCCTTGAGACCAGTGAGGTCGGCAAGCGAGTTGTCGATGGTGTAAGTTCCGTCCTTCAACTCGTTTTCACTGTTGGAAAACACCTCAAAGCAGAGGTAGTCGCCTTCGGTCTGTTCAGGGTCGGTGAACATAAGGATGTGCGAGTTGAGTCCGCCGACGATGTAGTCACCGCAGTTGTAGTCAACGACAGCAACATCTGATGGGAACTTCGAAACCGTGTAGTCGCCCGTAAGTCCGTCGGGGAGCGTAGGCTCGCTGCTATTGTCGATGTAGTTCACGATGTAAGGCTTCTTGTCGTAGGAACCCGTAATCTTGATACCAGTAGGCGAAAGGAAGTCAAACTCGAAGTGTGTACCGTTGTTCGACACAGTCATCGTACCGCTGTTGACCACAGCCAAAGAAACACGACCATCGGCAGCAAGGTAAGAGATGTAGCAACCCATTGGAGTGGTTGAGCCCATCACCTCCATCTGCTGACCGATAGACATGGTGTAAGGCAGATAGGTCTGGTTCTGCACGCGTGTGCGAGGGTCGATGGTGTAAACGCCGTCGGTAACCGCAGGAGCCCAGTTTGAAGTGTGCTTAGCATCCTTAGGCATGTAGTAAGGCACATAGAGATAGTAGCCTTCGGTCTGCGAACCATTGGCATCAAAAGTACCGGTGAAGAACTGCAACGAACCGTCGTCGCATAATGGGTTGAACCAGTTAGCCCACACACGTCCCTGACCTTCAGTGAAGGCAACGTTAACGTCCTCAGTGAAGTCGACAGCGCCCGATGCGCCAACGGCAAACTTGATTGGGCCTACGTAAGAAACGTCGATTGTGGTGTTGCCGAGAAGTTCGAGTTCGGCACGGACGTCGTACCAGTCGCCGTCGCGTTTCACATCGACAGTACCACCGACAACAAAACCGTTGGCAACGCCGTCGCTACCCTCTGCGGTACGCATCCACACGCCTGAGTTTTCAGAACTGATGGTGTAGGATTCGCCAGTGTTTGCCACACGATAGTAGCCCTCCGACAACACAGCATTCTGAGCCTCCGCACTGAGAGGAGCGTACAGCGACAAAGCCAACTGAATTCCGCCTACTGCCGAAGGCTGACCCTCGTCGTCGGGCTGCTCCGTTGCGATGCAGAAATCGTAGCGAGCATTGGTGGTACGTGGGTTGTAGGTAGCATCAATAAGAGTGTTTGCAGCGATGTAGGTAGGCGCGTTTTTAAACTCGATGTTGGTCAAATCGTCGGAAGTGAATACCGACTTCTCGCCGTCCTTGGTGGTGACAACCACCTGATAACTCTGTGCGAACATCGACGATGCCGCAGCAAGAGCGCATAATGCCAATATATTTCTTTTCATAACGTGCATGACTATTTGATGAATTTAAATGACTGTTTTGGCGTGCTCACGATATACACACCTTTGCCTAAGCCACTGAGAGAAATCTCTGCATGGCCGACTGTGTCGGCTGTGCCAGAAACAAGGCTACGGCCTTTCACATCGTAGACAGCCACTGCGGCTGCAGCATCGAGACCGTCGATGAGCACCTTGTCGGCAGTGACATAAAAACTGAGCGACTTGCCCTCAACTGTGCCAACGCTTGCTGGGTCGGCATCGAGAGTGAGTTTTACGACATTTTCGAGATTGTAGGCAACCTCCTGGAGCGAAGCCAACTGGATGTGGAGTTCGCCGTTTTCGATTGTAGCGATAGGCTCATCTGAAAATTGGAAATTCACGGTCTGTCCGTCGGCAGTGTGAACATACAGCAAATACGGATAAGTGTTGGAAGCATTCGCCGATACGAGCGAAGCCAATGCCACAAAAGCTGCTAAAATATATTTTTTCATATTTCTATGGTCTTTTAGTTATTAAGTTCTGAATTGATTGCACCTGTGTAGGTCATTGTTGCAACGTAGTCCTTGCCATCCACGGTGAACAGAAGGTTGTAGTTCAGAACAATGTTAGTGCCTTCGTAAGCCACCGTCACGGTGCTACCCTCATTAAACTTGCAGTTGCCTAAGTTAGGAGTGTAGAGGTCAATGTAACTCTTGCTGCCGAAAGTGCCGGCTGCCGAAGTTGTTGCATAAGTGTAGGTGCCAGCCGGAAGGGTTGTTGCCGATGCGTCAGCATAGAAGTCGATTGCCATTTCATAATTCCATGAAGCGTCGTTCGACTTAACGTAAAATTCACCGTCGACACGACCGTTGTTGTCCTTGATGGTCGGCGTAGAAGATGTTGCAAGCGTGATTTCTTCTGCTGTCGATTCAGCCGGGAAACTGTGAGGACCGTTGTAGTTCAAATAGATTGTACGACCGTTGTCAAGTCGCAGTACTGCATCAATTACCAGATTTTCGCCAACATAAAGGATATTAACTGTGCTTCCTTCAACGTACTTGCCACTGTCGTTAGGACTATACAGTGAAATGTAGCCTACGTTGCTGAATGTGCCTGGAGTCTTGTCGTTGGAGAATGTGTATTGTCCAGCAGGCAAACGCTTGGTTGAAGCGTCAGCGAAGAAGTCGATTGCCATCTCATAAGACCAGTCGGCATCGTTCATCTTCAGATAGTATTCGCCATCCACCTGACCTGTAATGCTGCCAAGTTTTGGTTCTTCGGTCGTAAGCGAGCGGTCCTTACCGTAAGTGCCCATACTACCTACATATTTAGCCTTAAAGGCTTTATCGTCGGCAAGCACAGCATCGATGGTTATTGTGTACTCAATGCCTGCTACAGAAACGGTCATTGTGCCCGACTTGAATTGCGTCTTAGTGTCGCCTGTCTGCACATAACTCCACTGGCTGAGTTCCACAGACATTGCTGTGTTGTCGGCAGAGAAGGTGTAGGTACCCGCTTCGAGGTATGGCTTCGATTCGCCATAAACGTCCATCACCACCTTAGTTGCATCGTCGGCTGTGGCAAACTCAAGAGTTGCGTTCTTGCCCGACGACCAGGTGCTACTTGCTTTGCCTGTGGCGAGGGTGATTGCCGGAGCGTCGAACGGAGGGAAGGTTATCGGGCCATTGTAGGTCATGTCAATGTTGCGGCCATTTTCGGTAATAAGGTTCAGCACCATATTGATGTTGTTGTCGCTATCGTAAGAGATAGTGGCGGTACTGCCATCAACAAAATAGTTGTCGCTGCTTGGGCTATAGAGGCTCACGTTGCTTTTCGGGCTGAATGTGCCTGCTGTCTTGTCGGCAGAATAGGTATAAGTGCCTGCCGGAAGAGCGGTGGTGCCTGCAGCAGCATAGAAGTCCATTGCCATCTCGTATGACCAGGAAGCATCGTTCATCTTGAGGAAGTATTCACCGTCAACCCTGCTGTCGAGGTCGTTGGTCTTGACATTTGGCTGTTCGCATGTTGGAAGAGTGAAATCATGGCCGTAACTGCCTGGCAGAACGCCTTGCCACTGACCCTTCACTGCGCTACCGTCGGCAGCAACGAGGTCGAAGACGATGGTGTAGTTCTTGCCAACATACGACACATCCATTGTGCCCGACTTGAAGCCTTGGCTTGTCGCGCCATCTTTGACAAACGAGTACGAAGCATCGCTGTCGATGATCATATTGCCTGAAGACGCCACAGTATAGGAGCCGTCGTAAAGCCATTTTGCCATTGACGGACCTACAATCCAAAGAGTCACCTCCTTGGTGGTTGATTCACTTTTGAAGGTAGCCTCAAGAGCACCACTAGAATACATCCGGGCTTCGATGTTGTTGTAAACCGTAACATCAGCGTCGGGATTGTCGATTTTGGTAAAGGTGATGTCCTTTACCCTCTCGGCAGCAAACTTGTGGGCAATGCCGTCGGATGTTGTAACCACAACATTCTGAGCCATAGCGCCAGAGGCACATGCCGTTGCCAAGAGTGAGATTGCGATTAATTTTCTCATAATCATAAAGTTTAAAATATGTTTTTATTTCTCTTATGTCTCTCTGTTAACGAAAACCGCTTTGTGTAGCCAGCCGCCGCAAGAGCATAAACCGCAGATTGCCCCGGCTTGCCGACTTTTTTACCTTTGCGAGCATTAGTTTCTTATAATCTCCTCGCAAATTTAGCCATATTTATTGCAAAGTGCCACAATTTTCGACAAAAATTTGATAGTTATACTGTCTTCCGCTACTTTAACCTCGAAAATGGACGAAATATCAGAGAAAAACTATAAATTTGCATCGAATCACTCAACCTTTATACTCTTGATGCAATCGCTAAACTTCTGATAGTTGATGTCTCCGAGTTGTTGAACCCCTCATTATTGGAATATGGAAGATAGAGAGCAATTCTTGAAAAGAACCCCAGAGTTCGACCGTCTCGCATTCACAGTATTAGCAATCGAGGCGTCGGCACAAAAGATGGGCATATCACCGTCAGAAATGAGAAGACGGTTAGATAAAGTGGGACTGATTAAGAGTCTCATTCAAGATTGCTATGACACTCTACATACCGAGAGTCGTGAAGCAGTAGCAAATGATGTGGTAGAGGCTCTTAAAAATTGGGAAAGAGAAGAATAATTTGTATATTAACCCAAGAGATTGTAGATAAGTATTTGTTGTTCAAATCATACGAAAGGGTATAGAGATGTTAGACTTTTTATTATGGAACAAAATAGCTCGTGTC
>CAVAPE010000033.1:0-25298 GCA_963590405.1 Eubacterium sp. CAG:180
GGCGTGATGCCTCTTATCGCGTTTAGCACGGGACGGCCTCGGAATTGGAGCCCCGGAAATTTCTAAGAATGCACCATGCCTTATGACGTATGCATCGCTTATCAAATTTCCAGAGGCTACAACACGAGCCACCTGTCACATATTATTTCCGTGCTTGTTATTCCAATTTGAGTTTCCGAGGCTCTTGGCTAAACGCGAAATAATAGCGAATGCTTTGTTTTTCCACAATGTCTTCAGGTATATGTCCTTTTGAGCATATACCTAAGTACGAAAGTACTAAAAATAAAGGAATTTCATCCGATTTCTCAATAAACTTTTTTCAGACTCTCGGCTATTTTATCTAAAGTGCAGAGTTCAGCACACGGCGAGAGATTTTCGAATTTATATTGATAACGTATTACATATATCAAGATAAAGCGGTATATTTGCATATAAAAGTGCTGAATTATGGAAGAAAACGAGATAAAGAAGAAGGGCAGGCACGGAGGGGCGAGGCCGGGGGCTGGACGGCCGTCGACCGACAGCAAACTCTACACTTTCCGTGCGCCGGGTGCGATGGCGAAGGTGATTGACGAACAGGAGAGCAAGACGGACTTCATAAAGGGCTGCATCGAGAGGACGATTGCTGGCGCAGAAACGGCATTCGGCAAGATTGGCACTGTCTATCCGGCGGCAAGTATGGAGGGGCTCGACCTGCCGTTTTTCGACCTTAGCATCAAGGCGGGCTTCCCCATCCCGCTCGACAACGATGCTAAAAGTCAGGACATCGACCTGCTGCGCATGATTTGCCCTCACCCCAATGCGAGTTACCTGATTCGCGTGGTGGGCGACTCGATGATTGATGCCGACATCCACAGCGGCGACATCATCATAGTGGACAAAAGCAACCGCAACCCTACCCCACAGGAGGTGGCTGTGTGCGAACTCAACGGCGAATACACGCTGAAGAGGTTCGAAATGCGCAACGGCAACGAGGGCTGGCTCATCCCTGCCAATCCTGACTATCCCGAAATCCGCATCACGGAGGGCGACGACTTCTCAATATGGGGCGTGGTGACATACGTAATCCACAAGACGAGAGGATAAGAGGATGTATGCCCTCGTAGACTGCAATAGTTTCTTCTGCTCGGTGGAAAAGGTGTTCCATCCGGGTTTAAGGGGTAAGCCTGTGGTTGTGCTTTCGAGCAACGACGGGTGCATCGTTGCGCTCACGCCCGAAGCAAAGGCGGTGGGTCTGCATCGCGGCGACCCGCTGTTCAAGGTGAAGGACATTGTGGAGAGAAACAAGGTGCACGTGTTTTCCACCAATATGATGCTCTACGCCGCCATGAGCAAGCGCATCGTGGGCATTATGCGCGAAAGCGTGGCACAGGTGGAGCAATACAGCATCGACGAGAGTTTCTGCAATCTGCAGGGCTATGAGAGGCGCTACGACCTCGTGGAGATGATGCGCGCACTTAAAGACAAGATACTCCTCTACACAGACGTTCCCGTGAGCGTGGGCATAGCCCCGACTAAGACGTTGGCGAAGATGGGCAGCAAGTTCGCGAAGGAATACAAGGGTTACAGAGGTGTGTGCATGATTGACACTGACGAGAAGCGGCGCAAGGCGCTCAGCCTTTTCCCGCTGAAGGACGTATGGGGGATTGGTAGGCAAACGCTTGCCAAACTGGAATACTACGGCATACGCACGCCGCTTGACTTTGCCGACAAGAGTGAGCAATGGGTGCGGAGCCACCTCGCCAAGCCCGGAGTGCAGACGTGGCTGGAACTCAACGGACATCCGTGCATCGACACGACAGAGGTCAAGCGAAAGAAGACAATCTGCACCTCGCGCAGTTTCGGGGAGATGATATCTGACTACGACTCGATGAAAGCCTCGATTGCTACGTTCGCAAGCAGTTGCGCCAACAACCTCCGCGCACAAGCGTCGGGAGCGAGGAGCGTGACAGTGTTCATTGCGAGCAACCGCTTCCGCGAAGACCTACTGCAATATGCCAATTCCGCCACCGCTATGCTCCCTATCGCCACAAGCGACACGTTGGAAATAACTCAGGCCGCAATACAAGCCCTGCAAAGCATCTGGCGCGAAGGTGTGCAATACAAGCGCTCGGGCGTGATTGTAGGCGATATACAAGCCAATGAGAGCATCGAGGGCATTCTCTTTGACCCAGTCAAGAACCGCCCTGAGAGAGCCCGCCTAATGCAGGAAATCGACCTTATAAACCAACGCTACGGCATTAAGACCGTGAAGATAGCCGCCGAAGGCGACGACCGGCAGCGATGGAAGGTGAAATGCGACCATCGCAGCGGCAATTACCTCACCAGCGCCGAAGAACTTCTAACAGTCAGATAACACAAGAACGGATAGCGCAAATGCGCTATCCGTTCCTATAATAGTATCGAGAATACTCTGACTATTCTGCTGCCTTCTCCTCTGCTGGTGCTTCGGTTGCAGGAGCTTCAACTGCAGGAGCAGCTTCAGCGGCCTTGCGTGAAGAGCGGCGAGTACGGGTTGTTTTCTTCTTGGCTGCTGTCTTGAGCATGTTTTCGTTGTAGTCAACGAGCTCGATGAAGCAAGTCTTAGCGTTGTCACCAAGGCGGTTGCCAGTCTTGATGATACGAGTATAGCCACCTGGACGGTCAGCAATTTTCTTAGCGACTTCCTGGAAAAGCTCAGTCACTGCATTCTTGTTTTGCAGGTAACTGAACACAACACGACGAGAGTTTGTAGTGTCGTCCTTGGCGCGGTTGATGATTGGCTCTGCATAGACACGCAATGCTTTAGCCTTTGCCAATGTAGTGAAAATGCGCTTGTGCATGATGAGCGAAATCGTCATGTTTGCCAATGTGGCATCCAAGTGCGCTTTCTTACGGCTTAAGTGATTGATTTTCTTATTATGTCTCATTGTAGTTATTCTTTATCTAATTTGTACTTTGAAATATCCATTCCAAACGAAAGGTTCAGGCTGGCCAACAATTCGTCGAGCTCGGTGAGCGACTTCTTACCGAAGTTGCGGAACTTCAACAAGTCTGTCTTGTTGAACTGCACGAGTTCGCCGAGAGTTTCAACCTCTGCGCTCTTCAAGCAGTTGAGAGCACGCACTGAGAGATCCATGTCTGTAAGTTTGGACTTGAGGAGTTGGCGCATGTGGAGCACTTCCTCATCAAATTCCTCGTTGCTTTCAGACTCTGTAGTCTCAAGGGCGATTTTCTCGTCAGAGAAGAGCATGAAGTGATGAATCAAGATTTTTGCAGCCTCTTTCAATGCTTCTTTCGGATGGATAGATCCGTCAGTAGAAATCTCAAGAACCAATTTTTCGTAGTCGGTCTTTTGCTCTACACGATAGTTCTCTACTGCATACTTCACATTGACAATCGGAGTATAGATTGAGTCGATGGCGATGACGTCGATGGCGTCAGTTGGCTGACGGTTTTCATCGGCTGGCACATAACCACGACCCTTATTGATTGTAAAGTCCATCGTGAACGAAGCCACAGTTGGATCTAAATGGCAAATAACCAAGTCAGGATTCAACACTTCGAATCCGCTGAGTTCGTTGCCCAAATCACCGGCTGTCAAGACTTCTTTGCCCGATACGTTGATTTTGCCCGCAGTTGGCTCCTCGGTCTCAACAAGATGTTTGAAACGCACCTTCTTGAGGTTAAGGATAATGTTGGTCACATCCTCGATAACCCCTGGGATTGTTGCAAACTCGTGTTTCACTCCGTCTATACGGATAGACGAGATAGCATAACCCTCGAGCGAAGAAAGAAGAATTCTTCGCAAGGCGTTGCCGACGGTTACACCGTAACCCGGCTCCAACGGACGGAATTCGAATTTTCCGTAGCGATTGTCCGCCTCGAGCATTAATACTTTATCAGGTTTCTGAAATGCTAAAATAGCCATGGATATTACAATTTATTATTTAGAATACAACTCGACGATTGCCTGTTCCTTGATGTTCTCTGGGATATCTTCACGTGCAGGCAAGTGAAGCAATTTGCCACCCTTGGTGCTTTCGTCCCACTCCAACCAAGGATATTTGCTGTGGTTGAAGCCAGCCAAAGCGTCTGCGATGTTCTCCAAAGACTTTGATTTCTCGCGAACTGCAACAACATCGCCCGGCTTAACGCTGTAAGAAGGGATGTTGAGCACACCACCGTTTACAGTGATGTGGCGGTGAGAAACCAACTGACGTGCGGCTGCACGTGTAGGAGCGATTCCCAAACGATAAACTACATTGTCGAGACGAGCCTCGAGCAATTGCAACAATACCTCACCGGTGATACCTTTGGTGTGCTCTGCTTTCTCGAAGAGATTGCGGAACTGTTTCTCCAAAACGCCGTAAGTGTATTTGGCTTTCTGCTTTTCGAGCAACTGCTTGCCGTACTCAGAAGTCTTTCTTCTTTTGTTGGCACCGTGCTGACCTGGAGCGTAGTTCTTCTTCGAAAGAACTTTGTCCTCGCCGAAAATAGGTTCGCCGAATTTTCTTGCTATTTTACTTTTTGGTCCAGTATATCTAGCCATTTTTTAGTCTTTTTAAAATTAAAGTTTTTATCGAATCCGCCTAGTGCAGCCGCGATTGCAGAGAGGTGGTTGATAGTGCAATCTATTTCACATCGGCTGGATCCTTAGTAATATTTAATCAGAGATTATACTCTTCTTCTCTTAGGAGGACGACATCCATTGTGTGGAAGCGGTGTAACGTCGATAATCTCTGTTACTTCGATACCTGCTCCGTGCACTGTGCGGATAGCTGACTCACGTCCGTTACCCGGTCCCTTAACGTAAGCTTTCACCTTACGCAAGCCAAGGTCGTAGGCAACCTTTGCGCAATCCTGCGCTGCCATTTGGGCTGCGTACGGTGTGTTCTTTTTCGATCCTCTAAAACCCATCTTGCCGGCGCTTGACCAGCTGATGACTTGTCCCTCACTGTTTGCTAAGCACACAATGATGTTGTTGAAAGATGAGTGTACATGCAATTGGCCGACGCCGTCAACCTTAACATTTCTCTTCTTTGCTGCGACTGTTTTTTTTGCCATACTTTAATTTTATTTAGTAGCTTTTTTCTTGTTAGCAACTGTCTTTTTGCGACCCTTGCGAGTGCGCGCATTGTTCTTCGTGCTCTGTCCGCGTACTGGAAGACCATTACGGTGACGGATGCCACGATAGCAACCGATATCCATCAATCGCTTGATGTTCAATTGGATCTCACTACGGAGATCACCTTCTACTTTGTAGTCTGCTCCGATTACCTCACGCACGGCTGCTGCCTGTGCATCAGTCCAGTCCTGCACCTTGATGTCCTTGTCAACACCAGCCTTTGCCAAGATTTTGTTGGCTGAGCTACGGCCGATGCCAAAGATATATGTAAGGGCAATTTCTCCTCTCTTATTTTGGGGCAAGTCTACACCTACTATACGTACTGCCATATACTATTATAATTTTTTGCAAAAATAATAAAATTATCCTTGACGTTGTTTTAATTTCGGATTTTTCTTGTTGATTACATACACGCGTCCTTTTCTTCTGACGATTTTGCTGTCGGCCGTGCGTTTCTTTACTGAAGCTCTTACTTTCATTTTTATTTCTTTTTTTATTTGTATCTAAAAGCAATTCTGCCCTTCGAGAGGTCGTAAGGCGACATTTCAACTCTTACTTTGTCTCCCGGAAGGATCTTGATGTAATGCATACGCATTTTTCCGGAGATGTGGGCTGTGATCTGATGACCGTTTTCAAGTTCTACCTTGAACATTGCATTCGACAAAGCCTCTACAATCACTCCGTCCTGTTCTATTGCTGCTTGTTTTGACATAAGTTCTTTTTTATTGCGATTTACCGTTGTTTGTTGTTCTATTGTCGGGTTTCTCCTTCAATAAACTCGAATGAAGAAAGGATTTCAGCCTTGCCGCCGCGGATGGCTACCGTGTGCTCGAAGTGAGCCGATGGCTTACGGTCCTTAGTGCGGCATGTCCAGCCGTCACGTTCGATGACGATGTTGCGGCTGCCCATGTTGATCATTGGCTCGATGGCGATGCACATGCCTTCCTTGATGAGTGGTCCCACACCGGGACGGCCATAATTAGGCACAGCAGGCTCTTCATGCAGTTTCTTTCCAATGCCGTGACCGGTCATCTCTCTCACCACAGTGAAACCGCGCTTTTCGCAATAGGTCTGCACTGCGTTGCCGATGTGTCCGATGCGGTTGCCCACCACCGCTTGTGCTATACCCTCGTAGAGGGCTGCCTTTGTGGTGTCGAGCAGTTCGCGGACGCGGGGTTCTATTTCGCCCACTGCAAAAGTGTAGGCTGAGTCGCCGTTGTAGCCATCAACGATGGCGCCACAATCAATCGACACGATGTCGCCCTCGCGGAGCGTTGCGTTGGAAGGTATGCCGTGCACAATGGTTTCGTTGACCGAAACGCAGAGTGTGTTGGGATAACCTGCATAACCGAGGAATCCAGGGATTCCGCCATTGTCTCTAATGAACTCTTCTGCTATCTTGTCAAGTTTCAGCGTTGTAATCCCTGGTGCAATCCACTTCGACAATTCGCCGAGCGTCTTCCCCACCAGGAGATTACTTACACGCATCAACTCTATTTCTTCATCTGTTTTCAGATAAATCATCTTTGGTCCTCGTCAAATTAATATCCCGAACCAGTGGTACGGCCTTTTAATTTTCCTGATTTCATCAAACCGTCATAGTGGTGCATCAACAGATGGCTTTCAATCTGCTGGAGAGTGTCGAGCACTACACCTACCATAATCAGCAATGATGTTCCACCAAAGAACTGTGCAAAACTGTGTGTCACGCCGCAGATTCTTGCGAATGCCGGCATGATAGCCACAATACCCAAGAAGATTGATCCCGGAAGGGTGATTCTCGACATGATTGAGTCGAGGTAGTCGGCAGTTTTCTTGCCTGGCTTCACACCTGGGATAAATCCATTGTTGCGTTTCATATCCTCCGACATTTGGGTCGGGCGCACAGTGATTGCTGTGTAGAAATACGTAAACGCTACAATCATCAAGAAGTAAATGAAATTATACCAGAAACCCTCCATGTTGGTGAGAGCCTTGACAATGGCACTTGCCTCGCCACGAGAGCCGAAGCCTGCCAATGTCAACGGGATGAACATGATTGCCTGAGCAAAGATGATAGGCATCACACCCGCTGCGTTAACCTTCAATGGAATGTACTGGCGCGCACCGCCATATTGCTTGTTGCCCACAATGCGTTTTGCATATTGTACAGGCACCTTGCGGGTTCCCTGCACGAGAAGCACTGCACCGAGGATGACAGCAAACAAAAGAACGATTTCAATGACGAGCATTACCAAGCCACCCTGAGCCGAAGTAATACGGCCAGTGAACTCCTCGAGGAACGCTCCTGGCAGACGCGCGATGATACCGATAAGGATGATAAACGATATACCGTTGCCGACGCCCTTGTCAGTGATGCGCTCACCGAGCCACATGATAAACATGGAGCCAGCGGCGAGAATTACCGTCATATAGGTCTTGTCGAGCCACGTCAATGCCAATGTGCCATGAGAAGCCGAGTTAACTTGATATTCCAAGTTGAACAAATAGGCTGGAGCCTGGAGAAGAAGAATCAGCACAGTGAGATAACGTGTGTACTGGTTAATCTTCATGTGGCCGCTTTCGCCCTCACGCTGCAACTTTTGGAACGATGGAAGAACCATACCCAACAATTGGATCACGATTGAAGCCGTGATGTAAGGCATGATACCCAAAGCGAATATCGACGCCTGGCTGAATGCACCACCCGAGAACATATCGAGCAACTGCATCAGACCCTTGTTGGTGAAATCCTTCATCGCTGACAGCTGATTCGGATCGATACCCGGAAGGACTACATAGCAGCCCACCCGGTATACCAAAATCAATAGAAAAGTCACGACAAGACGCTTGCGCAAATCTTCTATCTTCCAAATATTTTTTATGGTATCAACTAATCTCATCTTTTACAATTTTTCGATAGAGCCACCAGCAGCTACAATCAACTCTTCCGCTTTCTTGGAAAAGGCGTGAGCCACTACTTCCAATTTCACTGTCAAAGCGCCGTTGCCGAGCACTTTCACCTTTTGCTTGCCGTTGATTACACCAGCAGCGATAAGGTCTTCTACAGTTACTTTTGTAAGGTTCTTGGCAGTAGCCAATTTCTCAAGTACGTCAACGTTGACAGCTTTGTACTCTACACGGTTAATATTCTTGAATCCGAATTTAGGCACACGGCGCTGCAATGGCATCTGACCACCCTCGAAACCGATTTTGCGAGAGTAACCTGAACGTTGCTTAGCACCCTTGTGTCCACGTGTAGAAGTACCACCCATACCTGAACCTGGACCGCGGCCAATTCTTCTGCGTGATGAAGTAGAGCCTACGGCTGGTTGCAAATTACTTAAATCCATAGTCATTTATTGTTTTTAAGCGTTCGTTACTTCTACAAGGTGACGAACTCGTTTAACCATACCCAAGATTTGAGGAGTTGCTTCCTTCTCAACCTCTTGATTCATTTTTCTCAATCCAAGTGCGTCGAGTGTTCTCTTTTGCACAGCAGGGCAGTTAATTCTGCTCTTTGTTTGCTTGATCTTAATAGTTGCCATGATCATTCACATTTTTAACCATTAAACACTACATCCAACGACACTCCGCGGTTCTGAGCCACGGTCATCGGGCTACGCATCTCGTCGAGGGCACCAAATGTTGCCTTCACCAAGTTGTGCGGGTTTGAGCTGCCCTTTGACTTGCAAAGCACGTCAGTGATTCCTACACTCTCCAATACGGCACGCATTGCACCACCGGCCTTCACACCAGTACCCTGAGATGCTGGCTTGAGGATTACGCGCGAGCCACCGAATTTAGCAGCCTGCTCGTGTGGAATTGTGCCTTTGTGAACCGGTACGCGGATGAGGTTCTTCTTAGCTGCCTCCACGCCTTTGGCGATGGCTGCAGTAACCTCATTGGCCTTACCAAGACCCCAACCTACAATGCCGTTCTCATTGCCGACAACTACGATTGCAGAGAAGCTGAATGCACGTCCACCCTTAGTTACCTTAGTAACGCGGTTGATGGCAACCAGACGGTCCTTCAATTCGATATCGCTCGTTGATTTTACTCTGTTATTTCTCTTTGCCATGTTCTTTAAAATTTAAGTCCTCCGTTGCGAGCAGCGTCAGCCAATGATTTAACTCTACCATGGAACAAATAACCGTTGCGGTCGAAAACAACTTCAGTGATGCCTGCAGCCAAAGCCTTCTCAGCGATTGCTTGGCCAACCTTAGCGGCTACCTCAGTCTTAGTTCCTTCTTCGATTCCCTTCGACGATGCGCTTGCAAGAGTCTTGCCTTCGTTGTCGTCAACAAGCTGTACATAGATTTGCTTGTTGCTTCTGAACACTGTCATACGAGGACGCTCGGCTGTGCCCGAAACTTTGCCACGGATGCGTGTCTTGATTTTATTTCTTCTGTCTTGTTTCGTTACCATAATCGTCTTCCTTTATTATTTAGCACTTGCCGATTTACCTGACTTACGACGGATAACCTCGCCGACGAAGCGGATACCTTTACCCTTGTAAGGCTCAGGCTTGCGGAGGCTGCGGATCTTGGCGCATACCTGGCCAAGAAGTTGCTTGTCGCATGACTCAAGAGTAATCAACGGGTTCTTGTTTCTCTCAGTCTTGGCATCAACTTTGATTTCTGCCGGAAGTTTGAAATAGATGGCGTGTGAATAGCCGAGCGAAAGCTCAAGCACTTGGCCCGATGCAGTGGCACGGTAACCTACGCCGACCAATTCCATTTCTTTCTTGTAGCCCTCAGAAACGCCAACAACCATGTTGTGGATAAGAGCACGTACCAAACCGTGGTGTGAACGGTGCTCGATGTCGTCGCTCGGACGGGTTACAACGATTTGGTTCTCTTCTACCTTGACAGTAAGGTCAGAGTGGAACTCTTGTTTCAATTCGCCTTTCGGACCTTTTACAGTCACTACATTATTCTCTACTTTTGCAGTCACTCCTGCTGGGAGCGCTACGGGAGCTTTACCTATTCTTGACATTGCAATTCCTCCTCATTAATAGATATAACATAGAACTTCACCACCGACCTTTTGAGCCAGGGCTTCTTTATTGGTCATGATACCTTTCGAAGTAGAAAGGATAGCGATACCAAGTCCGTTCAACACTCTCGGCATATCTTTGTAGCCTGTGTACTGACGAAGACCCGGACGACTCACACGCTTCAAGCATTTGATAGCGTTAACCTTGTCAACTGGGTCATACTTCAAGGCAATCTTGATAGTACCGCCGGCTACTTCTCCCTCTACAAACTTGTAGTTCAAGATATAGCCCTTCTCGAAGAGAATCTTAGTGATCTCTTTCTTCAAGTTTGAGGCAGGCACTTCCACTACTCTGTGCTGTGCCTTGATTGCATTCCTCAATCTTGTCAAATAATCTGCTATTGGATCAGTCATATTATTTTGGTTTAAATTGATCCGGAGTTTCCGGACAATATTTAATACTCTTTTCTGTTTCTACTCGTTTACCAGCTTGCTTTCTTTACGCCTGGGATAAGACCTGCAGAGGCCATCTCACGGAACTGGATTCTCGAAATGCCGAACTGACGGATATATCCCTTTGGACGACCTGTCAAGCTGCAACGGTTGTGCATGCGGATTGGATTGGCATTTTTTGGCAAAGCCTGAAGCTTTTGAGCTGCCTCAAAAGCCTCGGCTGGTTCGCCTGTGTTTACAATCTTTTTCAACGCTGCGCGTTTAGCTGCATATTTGGCTACGAGTTTCGCACGCTTTACTTCGCGTGCTTTCATTGATTCTTTTGCCATATCTATTATTAGCGTTTAAATGGTAAACCAAATTCTTTCAACAATGCAAATCCTTCTTCATCGGTCTTTGCTGTAGTCACGAATGTGATGTTCATACCTACGAGCTTCGAGATAGTGTCGATGTTAATTTCCGGGAAGATGATCTGCTCTGTGATACCGAGGGTGTAGTTACCGCGGCCATCGAGCTTGCTTTCGATACCCTTGAAGTCACGGATACGAGGCAAAGCAATTCTTACCAAACGCTCAAGGAACTCGTACATGCGCTCGCGGCGGAGTGTTACACGCACACCGATAGGCATTTTCTTACGCACCTTGAAGCTCGCGATGTCCTTCTTCGACAAAGTAGGAACGGCTTTCTGGCCAGTGATTGCAGTAAGCTCATTGATTGCAGTCTCAATCACTTTCTTGTCCTGCGTAGCAGCACCAAGACCTTGGTTGATGACAATCTTAGTGAGGCGAGGCACTTGCATTACCGAAGTGTATTTGAACTCCTTCTCAAGAGCCGGTACAATTCGCTCAGTATAGTCTTTTTTAAGAGTTGTGCTGCTCATTATTTAATCTCCTCTCCTGATTTTTTAGAAAAACGTACTGTTTTGCCCTCAGCGTTCTTGCGGAAACCAACGCGTGTTGGCTTGCCACTCTTTGGATCCAAAAGGTTCAAATTTGAAACGTGGATTGGGGCTTCCATTTTGATGATGCCGCCCTGTGGGTGCTTTGCACTTGGTTTGGCACTCTTCGATACCATGTTCAGACCTTCAACAACGGCTCTGTTCTTCGAAACGATTACGCGGAGCACGCGACCAGTTTTACCCTTGTCGTTGCCAGCGTTTACGTAAACGGTATCTCCTTTTTTGATATGTAATTTGCTCATTACTGTTTTGTTTACGAGATTAAAGAACTTCTGGAGCCAATGAAACGATCTTCATGTTAGTGGCACGCAACTCTCTGGCAACTGGGCCAAAGATACGGCTGCCACGGATCTCACCGGCATTATTCAATAACACACATGCGTTGTCGTCAAAGCGAATATAGCTACCGTCGGCGCGGCGAATTTCCTTCTTCGTGCGGACTACAACAGCCTTAGACACAGTACCTTTCTTCACGTCAGATGACGGGATGACGCTCTTTACGGTAACGACGATTACGTCGCCTACAGTCGCATATCTGCGTCCTGTGCCTCCTAATACGTGGATACAGAGCGCTTCCTTGGCGCCGCTGTTATCCGCTACAGTCAATCGTGATTCAGTCTGTATCATTATTATTTAGCTTTTTCGATGATTTCTACTAATCTCCATCTCTTGGTCTTGCTCAGCGGACGAGTCTCTGCAAGGCGTACAGTGTCGCCAACGTTGCATTCGTTTTTCTCGTCATGGGCGTGATATTTCTTCGTCTTGTTGACGAATTTTCCGTAAATTGGATGTTTTTCCTTATACTTTACGGCAACGGTGATAGTCTTGTCACCCTTGTTGCTGGAAACAACCCCAACACGTTCTTTTCTTAAATTTCTTTTTTCCATTGCCTTTGGGATTATTTTTCGTTAAGTTCTCTTTTACGCAACTCTGTCTTCATACGGGCAATCATGCGACGGTCCTGTGTAATCTTAGCAGGATTGTCCAAAGGAGAGATTGAGTGGTTGACTTTCGTCTGAAGGTATTCCTTCTCTGCTGTTTCCAAACGGGCACGCAAATCTTTTGTGTCCAGTTCTTTATATTCTGCCTTCTTCATTTCCTAATTACACGTTTTGAGTTGGGTCATAATCTCGTCTTACTATAAACTTAGTAGTCACAGGCAATTTCTGTGCTGCAAGGCGCAATGCTTCTTTTGCAATTTCGTAGCTTACACCCTCTACCTCGATGAGGATACGGCCTGGAGTAACTGGCGATACGAATCCTTCTGGATTACCTTTACCTTTACCCATACGCACCTCGGCTGGCTTCTTAGTGATTGGCTTGTCCGGGAAAATGCGGATCCAAATTTGACCTTGACGCTGCATGTAGCGGGTCACTGCCACACGGGCTGCCTCAATCTGACGTCCTGTGATCCATTTGGACTCCAGCGACTTTATGCCGAACGAACCAAAAGCAAGCTGATTGCCGCGGTGAGCCAAGCCCTTCATGCGGCCTTTTTGCTGTCTTCTGAATTTTGTTTTCTTTGGTTGTAACATTGTTCTGTAATTTCAAGTCGATTAACGATTGTTTTTCTTGTCACCACGGAAACCGCCTTTTTTGCCGCGTGGGCCATTGTTACGGCCTCCCTTGTCGTTGTTGACAAAATTAGGAGCGAGGTCGCGCTTGCCATAGACTTCGCCACGGCAAATCCAAACCTTCACGCCTACGATACCAACCTTGGTCAATGCCTCTACGAGAGCATAGTCGATGTCGGCACGCAATGTGTGGAGTGGAGTACGGCCTTCCTTAAACATTTCCGAACGAGCCATTTCGGCGCCGTTCAAACGTCCGCTCACTTGCACCTTGATGCCTTCGGCACCAGCACGCATTGTAGAGGCAACTGCCATCTTCACTGCGCGGCGGTAAGCGATCTTGCCTTCAATCTGGCGTGCAATGTTGTTTGCAACCAATTGAGCGTCGACTTCCGGACGTTTCACCTCGAAGATGTTGATCTGAACATCCTTGTCGGTGATTTTCTTCAACTCTTCCTTGAGCTTGTCAACCTCAGAGCCACCCTTACCGATGATAAGACCCGGACGAGATGTGCACACTGTGATTGTGATGAGCTTAAGGGTTCTTTCAATTACGATACGCGATACACTTGCTTTAGCCAGGCGAGCATTAAGATACTTGCGGAGCTTAGAGTCCTCAAGCAAAGAATCACCGTATTTTCTTCCACCATACCAGTTAGAATCCCAACCTCTGATGATACCTAAGCGATTGCTTATTGGATTAACTTTTTGTCCCATTTCTTATGCTTCCTTTTTAGCGTTAGTTTCTTTTGTACCGATGAACAATGTAACGTGGTTCGAACGTTTGCGGATTCTGTATCCTCTTCCTTGAGGAGCTGTGCGCAGACGTTTCAACATTGGAGCACAGTCTACAAAGATTGTAGTGATGTAGAGCTCTCCGTTTTCGGCCTTGCGCTCGTTTTTCTGTTCCCAGTTGGCGATTGCAGAGCGAAGCAATTTTTCTACCTTCGCTGCAGCTTCCTTATTCGAGAACTTAAGTACTCCCAAAGCTTTGAACACCTCCATACCGCGTACCATGTCGGCTACATAGCGCATTTTACGTGGCGAAGAAGGCACATTGCGCAATTTTGCGCAATACAAAGTCTTTCGAGCTTCCTTAATCTTTTCAGCTGAGTTTCTTTTTCTTACACCCATTGTATTTAATTCTTTTTTTAATTCAAAATAGTTGCTATCCCTTTACTATTTTTTCTTGTTGCCTGCGTGTCCACGGAAGATACGTGTTGGAGCGAACTCGCCCAACTTGTGACCTACCATGTTCTCAGTTACATAGACTGGGATAAATTTGTTTCCATTATGCACAGCGAATGTGTGGCCTACAAATTCCGGAGCAATCATAGAGGCGCGCGACCAAGTCTTGATAACCGACTTCTTGCCGCTTGCTTCCATTGCCGAAACTTTCTTGTCCAGCTTCACGCTGATGTATGGACCTTTCTTTAATGAACGACTCATAATTCTTTTGCTTTAACTGGTTACTTCTTTCTTCTTTCAATAATGTACTTTGAAGAATGCTTCTTAGGTGCGCGAGTCTTGAGACCTTTAGAGTACAAGCCTTTGCGCGAACGTGGATGTCCACCTGACGCACGTCCTTCACCACCACCCATTGGGTGATCTACCGGGTTCATTACAACACCACGGTTGCGTGGACGACGGCCCAACCAGCGTGAACGACCGGCTTTACCCGAACGCTCAAGTGCATGGTCAGAGTTTCCTACCACACCTACAGTAGCTTTACATGTAGCCAGAATCTTACGAGTCTCACCTGAAGGCAACTTGATGATTACGTAGTCGCCCTCGCGTGAGGTCAGCTGTGCAAATGTTCCTGCCGAGCGAACCATGAAGGCTCCCTGACCAGGACGCAGCTCAATGTTATGAATTAAAGTACCAACAGGTATTTTGCTTAGTGGAAGAGCGTTCCCCACCTCTGGTGCGGCGTCCTCTCCACTCATAACTGTAGAGCCAACTTGCAATCCGTTGGGTGCAATTATGTATGCCTTTGCACCGTCTGCATAATAGAGCAATGCGATACGAGCCGAACGGTTTGGATCGTACTCTATTGACTTTACGGTCGCTGGCACACCGTCTTTTGTTCTCTTAAAGTCGATGAAACGGAATTTACGCTTGTGGCCGCCGCCTACATAGCGTGTAGTGCGGTGACCTTCAGCGTTACGTCCGCCTGTGCTTCTTTTTCCGACTGTAAGAGCTTTCTCTGGTGTACATGCAGTGATTTCATCGAATACACCAATAACTTTGTGTCTTTGCCCCGGTGTTGTGGGCTTCAATTTTCTTACTGCCATTTTCTATTAAATATTGCTATAAAAATCTATAGTTTCACCTTCAGCCACTTTCACATAGGCTTTCTTGAACGCTGCAGTCTTGCCGCGTTGAAGACCAGTCTTAGTGTAGCGCTGCTTTCTTTTGCCATCGTAGTTTGCAGTGTTGACCGAAACCACTTTGACCCCGTACAGGTTCTGCACGAGTTTCTTTATTTGCTCCTTGTTGGCATCAGGAGATACGCGAAATGTGTAGCGGTTCAGCTTCTCGCTTGTAGCTGTCGCCTTTTCAGTAACAATCGGTTTGATCATTATTTCCATTTTTTATTCCTCCTTACTTTTAAAATTCGTTAATCACTGCTACGCTGCTCTCGCTCAAAATCAACGAACGGTTGTTCATGATTTTGTATGTGTTTAAGCTCGAAGCAGTTACAATTTCCACGTTGGGCAAATTACGAGCTGACAAATATACATTTTTATTTTGGTCTGATAAAACCATAACTGCCTTTTTATCGGCTACTTGTATATTTTTAGCAAACTTTACGAATTCTTTAGTTTTCGGGGCTTCGAAGTTGAAATCTTCTACCACGATGATAGCGTTGTCCTGAGCCTTTACTGACAATGCTGACTTGCGAGCCAATTGCTTAACCTTCTTGTTGAGTTTGAACTCATAAGTGCGTGGACGAGGACCGAAAATGCGACCACCGCCGACGAGCACCGGAGAGTTGATATCACCGATACGCGAACCGCCGCCGCCTTTCTGCTTGTGAAGCTTGCGGGTTGAACCAGAAACTTCACTTCTTTCCTTCGATTTGTGAGTGCCCTGACGCTGGTTGGCAAGATATTGCTTAACGTCAAGATATACGGCATGCTCGTTTGGCTCGATAGCGAATACGCTGTCGTTGAGCGTCACTTTGCGGCCTGTATCTTTTCCTTCGATGTTATATACTGCAACTTCCATTATTTCTCAATTAAAACGATTGAACCTTTTGCTCCTGGAACAGAACCTTTGATCATCAAAACGTTGTGTTCTGGGATAACTTTTACCACCTTAAGATTTTGGACTGTCACACGCTCGTTGCCTGTCTGACCTGCCATACGCATTCCTTTGAACACCTTTGCAGGGTAAGAACATGCACCGATTGAACCCGGAGCACGGAGACGGTTGTGCTGACCGTGAGTTGTCTGTCCTACACCGCCGAAGCCGTGACGTTTTACAACACCTTGGAAACCTTTACCTTTTGAGGTGCCGATTACATCGACAAACTCAACGCCCTCGAAGAGAGCTACGGTAATTTCGTCACCCAATTTGTAGCTTTCATCAAAACCTTTGAACTCGGCCAAGTGGCGCTTGTTCTCTACTCCGGCTTTCTTGAAGTGACCCTGGAGAGGTTTTGTAGTGTGCTTCTCTTTGTTGTCTTCGAAGCCGAGCTGCAATGCCTCATAGCCATCTTTCTCCAATGTCTTTACCTGAGTAACTACACAAGGACCTACTTCGATAACAGTGCACGGTACGTTCTTACCGTCGGCACTGAATACGGATGTCATTCCGATTTTCTTTCCTAATAATCCTGGCATTTCTCTAATTTTTTAAATGTTTCAAATTCTTTTGTTTACTTACTTACGCCTTGATTTCAACGTCAACACCGCTTGGCAATTCGAGCTTCATCAACGCGTCGATAGTCTTAGCTGTCGAGCTGTAGATGTCAATCAAGCGTTTGAAAGACGAGAGTTGGAATTGTTCGCGCGATTTCTTGTTGACGAAAGTCGAGCGGTTGACAGTGAAAATTCTCTTGTGAGTTGGCAATGGAATTGGTCCGCTGACCACTGCGCCTGTTGCCTTCACTGTCTTTACAATCTTCTCAGCTGACTTGTCAACCAAGTTGTGATCGTAAGATTTTAATTTGATTCTGATTTTTTGGCTCATATTTTTAGTTATTATTATTTCAACAAATCTGTTCTACCTTGACACTCTTCAAGCACACCCTTGGCGATTGAAGCGCTAACCTCTGCATAGTGGCTGAACGACATAGTAGAAGTTGCACGACCTGAAGTGATGGTACGCAATGCTGTTACGTAGCCAAACATTTCTGCCAACGGAGCTTTGGCCTTAACGATGCGGGCACCGCTGCGGCTTGTTTCCATGCCTTCTACCTGACCACGACGCTTGTTCAAGTCGCTGATCACGTCACCCATGCTCTCTTCTGGAGTAACAACCTCAATCTTCATGATTGGCTCAAGAAGAACTGGACCTGCCTTCTCAGAAGCTTTCTTGAATGCCTGGATGGCACAGAGTTCGAATGAAAGTTGGTCAGAGTCCACTGG
This sequence comes from Eubacterium sp. CAG:180, assembly GCA_963590405.1. Taxonomy (GTDB): domain Bacteria; phylum Bacteroidota; class Bacteroidia; order Bacteroidales; family Muribaculaceae; genus Limisoma. The sequence continues at coordinate 17,662 of CAVAPE010000033.1, forward strand.
GTGGAACGAACCGTCGATCAAGGTAACCTTGAGTTGTTCTACTGGGAAGCCGGCGAGCACACCGTTCTTCATTGCTGTAGTGAAACCTTTCTGTACAGATGGAATGAATTCCTTAGGAATGTTACCACCCTTAACCTCGTCAACGAATTGGAGACCGCCTTCGAAGCCTTCGTCAACTGGCTCAACGCGTACGATGATGTCGGCGAACTTACCACGACCACCGGTCTGCTTCTTGAATACTTCACGAAGTTCAACTGGCTTAGTGATTGCTTCCTTATATGTTACTTGTGGACGGCCTTGGTTACATTCTACCTTGAACTCACGACGCAGACGGTCGATGATGATGTCGAGGTGAAGCTCACCCATACCGCTGATGACTGTTTGACCAGTCTCTTCGTTTGTCTCAACACGGAATGTTGGGTCTTCTTCAGCAAGTTTCTGCAAGCCAACACCGAGTTTGTCGAGGTCTTTCTGAGTCTTAGGCTCTACTGCGATACCAATCACTGGATCTGGGAACTCCATTGCCTCAAGGGTAATTGGATGTGCCTCGTCGCAGAGTGTATCACCTGTGCGGATATCCTTAAAACCTACACCGGCACCGATATCACCGCAGCCGATAGTTTCTTTAGGGTTCTGTTTGTTTGAGTGCATCTGGAACAGACGGCTGATACGCTCTTTCTTGCGTGAACGAGTGTTGTAGACGTAGCTACCAGCGTCAATCTGACCTGAATAAACACGGAAGAAGCAGAGACGACCTACGTATGGGTCAGTTGCAATCTTGAATGCCAATGCACACATTGGATCTTCGAAGATAGGACGACGGATCTCTTCCTTTTCAGGATCATCCGGGTTCTTACCGATGATTTCGCCTGAATCTTCAGGGCTTGGCAAGAATGCGCAAACGTCGTCGAGCAAGCACTGAACGCCTTTGTTCTTGAATGAAGAACCGCAAATCATAGGCACGATTTCCATTGCCAAAGTAGCCTTGCGGATTACGCGGCGGATTTCTTCTTCTGTGATTGTCGAAGGATCGTCGAAATATTTTGTCATGAAGTCATCGTCATACTCGGCGATAGTCTCAAGCATCTTGTCGCGCATCGACTCGCACTCGTCTTTCAACGATGCAGGGATTTCTTCCTTGCTGTATTCAGCACCCATAGTCTCATCGTGCCAGAAGTATGCCTGCATTGTGATCAGGTCAACAACACCCTTGAATGTCTCCTCAGCACCGATTGGCACTTGGATAGCAACTGGGTTAGCACCAAGCACCTCGCGTACTTGGCGAACTACCTCAAAGAAGTTTGCACCCGAACGGTCCATCTTGTTGACGTAACCGATACGTGGCACATTATATTTATCTGCTTGACGCCATACTGTCTCAGACTGTGGCTCAACACCACCAACGGCGCAGAATGTTGCTACGGCACCGTCGAGCACGCGGAGCGAACGCTCAACCTCTACAGTGAAGTCAACGTGTCCCGGAGTGTCAATCAAGTTGATTTTATACTTCTTACCCTCGTAGTTCCAGAAGGTTGTAGTTGCAGCAGAAGTAATTGTGATACCACGCTCCTGCTCCTGCTCCATCCAGTCCATTGTTGCAGCACCATCGTGCACCTCACCAATCTTGTGAGTCAAACCTGTATAGAACAAGATACGTTCCGATGTTGTAGTCTTACCGGCATCGATGTGGGCCATGATACCGATATTTCTCGTCAGATTTAGTTTTTCGTCTATGTTAGCCATTGTTGTTTATTTGTCAAATTAAAATCTAAAATGAGCGAATGCACGGTTAGCCTCAGCCATACGGTGCATATCTTCTTTACGTTTGAATGCGCCACCCTGCTCATTGAATGCGTCAACGATTTCAGCAGCGAGCTTGTCGCTCATTGTCTTTCCGCCACGTTTGCGAGCAAAGATGATTAGATTTTTCATTGAAATAGACTCCTTACGATCCGGACGGATCTCTGTAGGAACTTGGAAGGTTGCACCACCTACACGGCGTGACTTAACCTCTACTTGTGGTGTGATATTTTCGAGCGCTGCTTTCCAGATTTCGAGCGCTGTTTTTTCCTCGTTAGGCAATTTCGACTTCACAGTCTCCAATGCGCTGTAGAATATTGTGTATGCAGTGTTTTTCTTACCGTCATACATCAAGTGATTCACAAATTTAGTAACTCTTGTGTCTCCGAATTTTGGATCCGGCAAGATAATTCTTTTTTTAGGTTTTGCCTTTCTCATTTTTCTAATAAATTCGTTTTTGTTCGTTTGGTTGCTCTTTGCATCTTCAACAGGCGCTCTCTTGCGCTGTTTACTCCGCCGAATAATCCAATAAACAAAAAACTCGTTTTATCGACTAGTTTTGTTTATCTCGTGTGCTATTTAGAAATTACTTCTTAGCTGCACCTGCTTTAGGACGCTTTGCTCCGTATTTTGAGCGACGCTGTGTACGACCTGCTACACCGGCTGTATCCAATGTACCGCGAACGATGTGATAACGTACACCTGGAAGGTCTTTCACACGACCACCGCGAACCATCACGATTGAGTGCTCTTGCAAGTTGTGGCCCTCACCTGGGATGTAGGAGTTAACCTCTTTACCGTTTGTCAATCTCACACGCGCTACTTTACGCATAGCCGAGTTAGGCTTCTTAGGAGTAGTAGTGTAGACACGAACGCAAACACCACGACGTTGTGGACAGCTGTCCAACGCCGGAGATTTGCTCTTGTCCTTCAAAACTACGCGCCCTTTTCTTACCAATTGTTGAATTGTTGGCATTTCGTTTTTTTAATTTTTTATTACTGTTAATTAATCTCTTTTTCTCTTTTATGACTTCCGAGGGAGCTACACAACGACTTTACACACTAATAATTAAGCGTTTACGCAAAATCAAGCGCAATTTTCACTCGAAAAGCGATGCAAAGTTACTCACTAATTTGCTAACTGCCAAATGATTTTACCCCATTTTCAGCCAGTTTTGCGCCTACCGAGCCGCGATTGCCCATTTTAAGGGTGTTTTTCTCGTAGAATTAATTATATTTAACTATTCCACTACATTATTTAACTGGTCAAAATCTCCCTCTGGCATCATTTCGGGGAAATTCTGGAAAAATCAGAGGATTTCCAATTACGGAATTTTTTCGTAAATTCGCACCGTATAAACAAAGTTGAACCGCTATGGCAAACATCATTCTTTTCGACAATCATGACATCTGGGTAGACCTTCTGCCCATGACCTATACCCGTCCTATCGCCGACATCCGCGTGGGCATCCTCACCATCCGCGAGAAGTGGCAACGCCATTTCCCTGAGGCAAGCATCTCAATCCTTACGCGCCCCTACCTTTCAAAGAAATACCCGACGCACGAGGCTGAATGCCAACTGTTCATCGCAGGACACGTGTTCCCTAACAAGGAACTGGCAACTGCCATTGCAGGGCTGCAAATCGGCGAGGCACTGAAGGTGGGCGAAGAAGTTATTGCCTACTGCGGCACGAAAGAGGCTTTCGACAACAGCAAGTTTGCCAAGGTCATCGCATACAATGGCGAGATTGACAGCATACATCTTTTATATGACATATTCCAGAAGAACGATGCTCAACTAAAGAGCGACTTCCGTATGATTACGGCTGGACGCCAGTCGCAGCCTATCTCCGACACGTGCACAATCATCGGCCCGCGTATGGTCGACGACGCTTTGCCCACTATCTTCATCGAGGAGGGTGCAAGCGTGGAGGCGGTAAACCTAAACACGACTGCGGGACCTATATATATAGGTAAGGATGCGACTGTTATGGAAGGCTCGTGCATACGCGCTCCGTTTGCTGCTTGCGAACATGCGCAAGTGAACATGGGCACGAAAATCTACGGTGCTACAACGCTCGGCCCGTACTGCAAGGTGGGCGGCGAGTTGAATAATGTGGTGATGATTGGCTACAGTAACAAGGCGCACGATGGCTTCCTCGGCAATGCGGTGATTGGCGAATGGTGCAACATTGGCGCTGGCACAAACGCGTCAAACCTCAAGAACGACTATACGGAAATCAAACTCTGGAACTACCGCACGCACCGCTTCATGCGCACTGGGCTGCAGTTCTGCGGCTTGATTATGGGCGACCACTCGAAGGCGGGCATCAACTGTATGTTCAACACTGCTACCGTGGTCGGCGTGGGCGTAAATATCCACGGCGCTGGCTTCCCGCGCAACTTCGTGGCATCATTTCTCGAAGGCAGCGTAGCGGGATATTCGGATGTATCGGTCAACAAATTCTTCGACACGGCAAAGCGTATGATGTCGCGCCGCGGCAAGGAACTTGGCATCGAGGACAAGGAAATCTTCGAGTCTATCTACAACATCGCCGACAACTACAAGTAGGCTATTATTTCAAAGGTTGGGTAAATGCTGGGAGTTCGGCAAGTTCGCCGGTCTGGTCGGGGTAAACGAGCATTGCACTGCAGTTGTTGAAGTACTGCCCTACGATTTCAGGCAACTGCCCGAAATCTGCGTGGTACGACACTCCGCCGGGGCGCGATGCAACCACTACGAGCAGATGGTCATAGTTGACGGATGCCGACAGCAGAAGCAGATCTGACACGGAGTCGAGCGACTCATAGCGCACTTTGTCTTCGTAGCCCATGCGGCGTACATGCAGACTAAGGAACGGATGTGTCTGCGGATTGGCGTAGAACACGATTTGACATCCGAGTGTACGCCCCACCTTTATTACATGTCCTACCCACTTGGAGAAGCCTGGCTCAAACTGCGCCTTTACTGGCACTGCCACGATGATGCGACGGAGGGTGTTGAACGGCATGAGCATTCTCACAAACACAACTTCGCGATGGAGCCTCTTGAGAAACTCTTCCATATACGGGCCTTCGAAGGTGTCGGCAGCAATTATCCGTCGGTGCATACCTAAGATTACGGTCGTAGACTCCTGCTCTTTTGCGGTGTGGACAACGCCAGTGACCACATTAGCGCTGTAGCGGCTCACGGTTTTCAGCGTCACACCAGCGCCCATCGCCGTCTGAGCGGCATTCTGAAGCAAGCGCTTGCCGCTCTGCGCACTGCGAGCGGTGTTGCGGTTGTCGCTGTCTGTTACCACATTGAGCGCGACTACATTGTCGGTCGACTTAGCATCGCGGAGCAACACCGACAAGCCCACAAGACTTTCGAGCGTTGATGCGTTAGCCACGCTTACGAGCATCCTTTCGCCTTCCGGCTCTTCTGGCTCAGCCGATTCCATCTCGCTCAAAGCCATCTTGCGCGCCGCGCGCTCGGTGACGATGCTGCTAACAATGCAGGTAACCAAAATCAATGCGATTGCTCCGTTGAGCACTTCGTCATTAAGGAGATGACTACCGTCGGGGAGCACTATCCCATAGCCCACGAGGGCAACGGCAAGTGTCGCTGCCGCGCGTGAGGTCGACAGTCCATACATAAGGCTGCGCTCGGTCTTTGTCATTCGGCAGAGTTTCTGCGTGAGCCATGCGGTAATCCATTTGGCTACGATAGCCATCACGACCATCACTGCGAGGAGTTCGATGGCTGACCATCCGCCGAAAAACACGCGTAAGTTAATCATCATACCCACACCTATAAGGAAGAACGGGATAAACAGGGCGTTGCCGACAAACTCGAGGTTGTGCATCAGCGTCGACACACTCGGCACAAGTCGATTCAGCACCAGTCCGGCGAGGAATGCGCCGAGAATGCCTTCCATACCTACTATTTTCATTAGTGCGGCACTGAGGAACATCATACCGAGCACGAAGATGTACTGCAACACGGCATTGTCGTAGCGGCGGAAGAACCAGCGACCTATGCGGGGGAACGTAACGATGACAAAGACAGTAAGCAAAGCCACCTTGACCACGAGCCAAATCCATTCCAATCCACCGCTATCGGGGTCTTTATAGAGTCCGCCGAGGATGGCGAGCAAAAACAAGGTGAGGCAGTCGGTCACGGCTGTAGCGCCCACACTGATGCTCACGCTCCGCTGCCGCGCCACTCCGTAGCGGCTCACAATCGGATAACTCACCAGCGTGTGGCTGGCATACATACTTGCTATGAGCAAAGCCGGGACGAGAGTATAGCCGAGCAGGGCACTGTTGGCTACATAGCCCAGCGCCATAGGCACAATAAATCCAAGAATGCCAAACACCACGGCTTTTCCGCGGTTTTGCTTGAAGTCGTTCATGTCCATCTCCATACCAGCGAGAAACATGATATAGAGCAAACCGACGTTGCCGAACAGTTGGAAACTGCTGTCGCGCACCACGATGTTCAATCCATGTTCGCCGATAAGCACACCGGCGAGAATCATGCCGATGATGTGGGGAATGCGGAGTTTGCCGAAAACGATGGGCGCGAACAGGATTATACCCAACACGATGAAGAAAATCCATGTAGGGTCCTGGACGGGGAAATACCCTGATATGTCGCGCATCCATTCCATCATAATGTAAGCAAAATTAATCATTTTATCTTACAATTTGTACCCTCCTTACATAAAAAAGATATAAATTTGCAACCTGTTAAATATATAAGACGTATGAAAATAGCGATTGTTGGTGCCAGCGGTGCAGTTGGCCAAGAGTTTTTGCGAGTGCTCGATGAGCAGAATTTTCCGATAGACGACTTGTTGCTGTTCGGCTCCAAGCGTAGTGCAGGACGCAAATATGCATTCCGCGGCAAGGACTACACCGTGCGCGAACTTTGTCACAACGATGATTTCAAGGGCGTGGACATTGCCTTCACATCGGCTGGTGCAGGCACTTCAAAGGAGTTTGCCGAGACCATAACCAAGTTTGGCGCTACAATGATCGACAACTCGTCGGCTTTCCGCATGGACAGCGACGTACCTTTGGTTGTGCCAGAGGTCAACGGCGACGATGCATTCAACGCTCCGCGCAACATCATTGCCAATCCTAACTGCACTACTATCCAAATGGTGGTGGCGCTTAAGCCAATCAACGACCTCTCCCCCATCAGCCGCGTGCACGTAGCCACCTATCAGGCTGCGAGCGGTGCCGGAGCCGCTGCGATGGACGAACTCGTAAAGCAATACGCCGACCTTGCTGCTGGCAAGGAGGCTACAGTTGAGAAGTTCGCTTACCAGTTGGCTTACAACGTAATCCCTCACATCGACGTGTTCCAGGACAATGGCTACACCAAGGAGGAGATGAAGATGTACAACGAGACAAAGAAAATCATGCACGCACCAAAACTCGACGTCAGCGCAATGTGCGTGCGCGTGCCGGTGATGCGCGCCCACAGCGAGGCCATTTGGGTTGAGACGGAGCGTCCAATCAGCGTGGAAGAAGCGCGCAAGGCGTTCGCCGCAGCCGAAGGACTGGTAGTGGTCGACAACCCTGCCGAGAAGCAGTACCCGATGCCTCTGTTCACCGCTGGTAAAGACCCAGTATATGTAGGTCGCATCCGCCAGGACCTCACCAACCCGAAGGGCTTGAGTTTCTGGATTGTAGGCGACCAAATCAAGAAAGGCGCAGCCCTCAATGCCGTGCAGATCGCGCAGTATATGCTCGCCCACAAGAAATAAGTTCAAATCAGCAACAAACCAGCGGGGGATGGCGTCAACCATCCCCCGCTTTATTATACCCGAAATGGTATAATTTAT
>CAVAPE010000034.1:0-23906 GCA_963590405.1 Eubacterium sp. CAG:180
AGGGCGCTCTTGTTAATGCGTTGCTACCCAGGGCGTTGCCCTGGGCTATGGTAGAATAAGGCTTTCAGCCTATTCTTGTGTCGCCGCTTTGCTATCTTAATGCTGCTCGGCAAACTTAGTGCTATGGTCGAGTAAGATGATGCTGGTGGCACCGCCTACGGGGTACTTGAAAGTCTTGTCCCGATTTTGTCCCGGCACTTTCTGAAAAATGAGGCTTAGAAAGTTGATTGCCAACCTTTTAAGCCTCATTTTGTCGGGGTGACTGGATTCGAACCAGCGACCACACGCCCCCCAGACGTGTACTCTAACCGGACTGAGCTACGCCCCGATTCGGGTGCAAAGATAAGCATTTTTCCACTATTAGCACCAAACCGCCTCGATTTTTCGTAATTTTGGATAAATTCCTTGAACCTCGGCATAACATTTCAAGCAAGCTTGAATGTTCTGCGCTCGATTTTTCGTAATTTTGGATAAATTCCTTGAACCTCGGCATAACATTTCAAGCAAGCTTGAATGTTCTGCGCTCGATTTTTCGTAATTTTGGATAAATTCCTTGAACCTCGGCATAACATTTCAAGCAAGCTTGAATGTTCTGCGCTCGATTTTTCGTAATTTTGGATAAATTCCTTGAACCTCGGCATAACATTTCAAGCAAGCTTGAATGTTCTGCGCTCGATTTTTCGTAATTTTGTACCTCAATTTGAATGTATGGAAATTCTTCCTTTTGACATAAACATTTACGAAATCATTGGCTACGGGGTGCTGTTATTGCTTGCTGTGGTGCTGTCGGTGGTGGCTTTGCGGCGCAAGGCTGCACTGGTGCACTGCGTTGCCGACAATGCTCTCGACCCCGACGAGGAGAGTCCGCTCCCGATGCCAGGCATCTCGGTGATTGTGCTCGCCGCGCACGCCGATGCCGACTGCATGGAGGAGAGCATACCTCTTATTATGGGGCAGGACTACCCTGAGTTTGAAGTCATTGTGGTGAACATGGACAAGTCGGAGGCGGTGGACGATGCAGTGATTCGTCTGCAGATGACTTACCCGACGCTTCGCGCCACGTTTATCCCCGGCAGTTCAGCCAATGTGTCGAAACGCAAACTGGGCATCACGCTCGGTGTCAAGGCGGCGCGCTACGATGTGGTGGCTGTCACGTCGGCTCACTGCTTCCCACAGAGCAACCTGTGGCTGCGCGCCATGGGACGCCACTTCGACGACTATACCGACATGGTGATTGGCTACAGCCACAACCGCCACGCCGACGACCATGCATTCGGACACCGCTACCGCGCCTACGACGCCACTGCCGACGCAGCGCGCTACCTCGCTGCCGCCATCCACGGCAACACGTTCCGCGGCAATGCCGACAACATCGCCTACAAGTGCAGCGCCTTCCACGCGGTGAAGGGCTTCTCGTCGTCGCTCAACCTGAAATACGGCGATGACGACATCTTTGTGAGCCAAGTTGCCGACGGCGACAACGTGGCGGTGGAACTCTCGCCAGAGAGCATCCTCGAAGCGCACTACGTGGACTACGCCTATTTCTACAAGATAAACAAGGAGCACCACTACTTCACTCAGAAGTTCCTGCCCTCAAAGATGCTCGGCATCAGGATACTCACGCAGATTGCCTACTACGCCTTCCTGCTGCTCGTGGCAGCGGGCATAGCCTACCCAGCAGTGCTCTTCATCAACGGAGCAGACTTTATGAAGCCCACGGCGCTGGCATCGCTGGCAGTGGTTGCCTATCTGGCGGAGGTGCTCATCAACATCTTCGCCCAGCGACGCACGGCAAAGGTGCTGCAGTCGCCGCTGCTCTTCTTCAGCGTACCGCTGTTCCGCTTTGTGCGCCCGATGAACAACATTGTGCGCAACAGCAAGGCACCGCAGGCACGCAACTACACCTGGGAATAACATCTGATTAAAACCATTTTGCTATGAAACTAAAATACACACTTGAGGAAAAACCACCCTTCGCCCACACCCTACTCTACGGGCTGCAGTGGCTCATGATTGCCATCCCCAATGTGGTGACGGTCAGCATCCTTGCCAAGTTGCAGTTTGGCGACGGCAACGTGCAGATGCAGACATCCTACCTGCAGTCGGTCTACTTCGTGTTCGGGCTCACCATGCTCGTGCAAGCCTTCTGGGGGCATCGCATGCCCTTGGTCGTGGGTTCGGCGGCGGTATTACTGGTGGGCATCCTGTCGGCATTCTCAAGCGCAAGTTTCAACGCCATCTACACCTCCATCGCCATCGGCGGCGCTGCACTTCTAATGGTCTCCCTGTCGGGACTGCTGAAGAAGATTACACGCATCTTCACTCCACGCGTCATTGTGGTGATACTCGGGCTTATAGCCATGACCCTCACCCCAGTGATAATATCACTGATGTTTGAAAGCGGCAAGGAGTTTTTCGGCTTCATGTTCTTCATCATCGGCATCATCGCCACCTTCGTGCTCGACAGAATGATGAAAGGCGTAGCCAAGTCGCTCACCGTAATGATAATAACCATCGGCGGCTCGGTGGTCTACTACCTGTTCAACCCCCTCCCCGATGTTGCCTCCGTGGGCTACACCACCGACCTCAGCCGCATCGTCATCAAGCCAGAATTTGACCTGTCGACAACAATAGCATTCCTCGTGTGCTTCTTCGCCTTGCTCATCAACGAGTTAGGGTCGATAGAATCGCTACGCAGCCTCATCGGCGCAGAGGAAAACGGACGCATACGCCGCGGCTGCGCCGTGACGGGAGCGGGCAACATTCTCGCCGGCATGATGGGCGTAATCGGACCGGTAGATTATTCTATTTCTCCCGGAATCGTATCTTCCACCAAATGCGCCGCGAGGATAACAATCGTGCCCTGCGCCATTGGTCTAATAGTCTGTTCGTTTCTTCCTTCGGCAGTGGTGTGGCTCACCCAGTTGCCAAATATGGTAATCGGGCTCGTGCTCACCTATGTTGTTGTGCTTCAATTCGCATCGTCGTTTGAAATGATTGCCGAAAAGAAAATAATCGCCAATTTCGGACATTCGCTCACCATCGCCCTGCCGCTCATAGCGTCGCTAATTGTAGCCTTTTTGCCCGATGCCGTAGAGGAAAATCTACCCCTCGCACTGCGTCCGATTCTGACCAACGGATTTGTAATTGGTGTTCTATTAGTCGTTTTTCTTGAACACATAGTCTTTTCAGATAAAAAGGCAGAACAATAATTGCGCAAGTGTTGTTAATTTTACAACCGAATTAGATTGTAAATAACGACTATGCACATCAGAAAAACAGTTATTCTCATGGCTGCTGCATTGGCTGTAGGCTCGGCTACAAGTTATGCTGGTCAGCCAATTCCGCTCGATTCATGCCGGAGCATGGCTCTGCGCAACAACAAGACAATGCAGATTGCCAAAGAGCGCATCAATGCAGCCGAATACCAAAAGAAACAGGCGTTTGCCGGCTACCTTCCGGGATTTGACTTCGCCGGTTCGTACCTCTACAACCAAAAGGAGATTTCCCTGCTTTCGGGCGACCAGATGCTCCCCACCAAATCGTTTAACGCCACAACAGGCTCCTACGACTACAACCTCGTGAAAGGTCCCGACGGAGTGCCTGTGCAGGTCAACGGACAATACGTGCCGTCGCAGGTTGCCGTGATACCTAAGTCGGCAATGACCTTCGACATCCACAACCTATTTGCTGGCGCAGTGACCATGACACAGCCTATCTATATGGGCGGCAAAATCCGCGCCCTCAACAAAATGGCTGAGATGGGACAGGAAGTGGCAAGCAACCTCTACGACAACACCGCCCGCGAGGTGGTCTACTCCGTAGACGCTGCCTATTGGCAGGTGGTTTCGCTCGGCGAGAAGAAAAAACTTGCCGTTAGTTACATCGAACTGCTCGACACCCTCCACAGCAACGTGGAAGCAATGATACGCGAAGGCGTGGCTACCAACTCCGACCTACTCACCGTCGACGTGAAACTCAACGAGGCCAACATCGACCTCACGAAGGTGGACAACGGCTTGGCACTGTCGCGCATGGCTCTCGCACAACTCTGCGGCATGCCTATGACCGCCGACTATACGCTTGCCGACGAGGTGAGCGACAACAAGTCGTTTGGCTCGACCCAGCCAGCAACGTTCAACATGGCAGATGTCTACGCCAACCGCTCCGACCTCAAGAGCCTCGAACTGGCAGTGAAGGTCTACGAGCAGAAGCAATATGAAGCACGCTCGTCGATGCTCCCAACCGTGGCACTCGTAGGGTCGTATGGCTTCTCCAACCCGAACATTTTCAACGGCTTCGAGAAGAAATTCAATGGCATGTTTAGCGTGGGCGCAATGGTTAAGATTCCGTTGTGGCACTGGGGCTTGAACTACTACAAATACAAGGCTGCACGCAGCGAACGCATCGTGAAGCAATTGGAACTCGACGAGGCTAAGGAGAAGGTGGAACTTCAGGTGAACCAAGCCGCCTACAAAACCTCCGAGGCAGCCAAGACACTCCAGACCACGCAGACCAACCTCACCAAGGCCGACGAAAACCTCCGTCAGGCACAGTTGGGCTACAAGGAAGGCGTGATGACACTCGACAACGTTATGGCAGCGCAAACAGCATGGCTCAAGGCCAATTCCGAGAACATCGACGCAGAGATTGATGTGCAACTCTGCAACGTTTACTTGTCGAAGGTGACAGGTACGCTCAAATATTAAACCGAAAAACAAAAAAACAGACAACGATATGGAAAATCTGAATTTCAAGACAGAAAACAAGCAAACAATACGCAAGAAAGAGCGCAGCCTGTTTCTCGCCATCGCCGCAACGGTGATTGTGGTTATTGTGCTCGCAATCATCGGTTTCATCACCATCAACCCGGCTGAGCAGATTGTGCAGGGACAAGTCGACGGCACAAGCGTGCGCGTGTCGGGACTGATGCCAGGCCGCGTTGAAAAATTCTATGTCACAGAAGGACAGATAGTCCACAAAGGCGACACTCTTGCCAAAATCGAATCGGCAACAGTAGATGCCAAATTGGCGCAGGCTCTTGCAATGCAGGATGCTGCCAACGCACAGAAGGACAAAGCCGATGCTGGCGCACGTAAGCAAGTGATTACCTCTGCCTACGACCTCTGGCAGCAGGCTCGCGCATCGCTCGACATCCACAAGAAAACCTACGACCGCATGGAGTCGCTCTACAAGCAAAACGTTGTGTCGGCACAGAAGCGCGACGAGGCTAAGGCAGCCTACGACGCAGCCGTAGCCGCCGAAAATGCAGCCAAGTCGCAGTACGACCTTGCTTGCGAAGGCGCTCAGAAAGAAGACAAAGCCGCTGCCACAGCAATGGCAAACGCAGCCAAGGGCACCGTTGCCGAAGTTGAGTCAATTCTCGCGGACCAGTATCTCCTCGCTCCGTGCGACGGCGAAATCACCGACATCTTCCCTAACGAGGGCGAACTTGTGTCGACAGGCACACCAATCATGAACGTGATGAAGTCGACCGACAAATGGTTTGTGTTCAACGTGCGTGAAACAATGCTCAAGGACCTCACCGTAGGCAAGGAAGTGAACATCAGCATCCCAGCGCTCGACGTGAAGAACGTAAAGGCAAAGGTTTACTATGTGAAAGATATGGGCGACTATGCCGTATGGCGCTCCACCAAGGTTACTGGCGACTACGACAGCCGCACATTTGAAGTGCGCCTCTCTCCAGTGAAAGCCATCGAGAACCTGCGTCCGGGCATGACCGTCATAATGGAATAATCTTAGTGCAAAAATGGTTGATACCGGATTTGTAAAATCAATAAAGCGCGGATGCCAGCAGTTGTGCACCCGGTGGCTGTATTTCTTCGCGATGATAGTCATCCCGACCGTCATGGCGGTGTTCCTGCTGGGACTGATGAAACACGGACTGCCGCTCCACATCCCGACAGCCATCGTGGATCACGACAACTCCACAATCTCACGCAGCCTGATACGCAACATCAACGCTGCGCAGGAGGTGAAGATTGTCAGCGTGGTCGACAACGAAGGCGAGGCTATGCGACTGCTGCGCGAGGGCAAAATCTACGGTTTCTACGTGATACCGTTTGATTTCACTCGCAACATTTCGGCAAGCCGTAGCCCAGAACTGGCATACTTCACCAACGCCACCTACTTCATCCCGAGTTCGCTGCTCTACCGCTGTCTGAAAACCAACTCGGTGCTGGCTTCGGGAGCCGTGGTGAAAACCTACCTCGTAAACTCAGGCTTCTCCACCTCGCAACAGGCGCAGGCATTGCTGCAGCCCGTTGTGTTGCAGACCAACCCACTCCACAACCCACAGACCAACTACAATGTGTACCTCAGCAACTCGTTTGTGCCAGGCGCATTGGCGTTGATGATACTCTTGGTCACTGCCTTCAGCCTTTGGCATGAAGAGAAGATGCAGACCTCGCCCGAATGGATTGCCGAAGCGCGCGGCTCGATAACCATCGCCCTCCTCGGCAAGTTCCTGCCGCAGACGGTGATATTCACCGCCGTGGGCGTACTCACGCAGTCGATGATGTTCGGCTATCTGCATTTCCCGCTCAACTGCAGCGTGTGGCAAGCCGTGGCAACGATGCTGCTGTTTGTGCTCGCCAACCAAGGCTTTGCACTCTTCATCGCTGGCATAGTGCCCAACTTGCGTATGGCGTTGAGTGTCTGCTCCCTGTTCGGCATCTTGACGTTCTCCATCGGAGCGTTCTCGTTTGCCCTCGAAGCGATGTACGGAAGTATTGCGATATTCTCCTACATCCTGCCGTCGCGCTACTATTTCCTCATCTACGTTGACCAGATGCTCAACGGGCTGCCGCTCTACTACTCAAAGTACTACTATGCGGCGCTGCTCGGCTTCATGCTGTTGCCAGCCCTCGTGGCTCCGCGCATCAAGCGCCACGCTATGCATCCTGTTTACGTTCCTTAGACTTATTGAGAAATGCAAAGTATACTGAAATTTTATCACGACATAATAAAGGTTTGGCAGACGGAACTCAAACTGATTTTCAAGGACAAAGGCATCCTGATTTTCCTGTTCCTGCTTCCGCTCGCCTACCCTATTGTCTATGCGCTCATCTACAACCCAGAACTGGTGCGCAAAGTGCCGGTGGTGGTCGTTGACCAATGCCGCTCGTCGCAGAGCCGCGAACTGGTGCGGATGATTGATGCCGACGAGAACACCTCGGTTGCCGGCTACGCCGCCGACATGCAGGAGGCTCGCCGCGCAATGGCTGAGAAGGAAGCGTTTGGCATCGTGCTCATCGACAACGAGTTCTCCAAGAAGATTGCTCGCGGCGAACAGGCGCACGTTACGCTCTTCTGCGACATGTCGTTGCTGGTGCGCTACAAAGCGATGCTCACCTCGCTCACCGATGCCACACTGGCAATAGGTAGCGAGATACAGGTGGCAAGCGTAAGCAGCCTCGGTGCCGCCGCCCCAAAGATACCGTCGACAATCAAGAGTTCGTACACGGCACTCGGCAACCCACAACAGGGATTTGCCACATTCCTTCTGCCAGGCATCCTCGTGATTATCGTGCAGCAGTCTATGCTCCTCGCCATCTGTATGATGGGAGGCGCAATCTATGAGCGCCGTCGCCGCCACGGAGGCATCGACCCACTCGACACCGTAAACTCTGGTGCCGTGAGCCGCCTCATCGGCAAATCGATGGCTTACGTGCTCGTCTACATCATCCCGTTGCTCTACTTGCTCATCATCATGCCGAGAGTGTTCAGTTATCCGCAACTGGGCAGTTTCATCGACATCCTATTGCTGGCAATCCCTTACATGCTGGCAGTAACGTTCCTCGGAATGACACTGCAAGTGTTTGTGCGCGAGCGCGAATCGGTGTTTGTGGTGCTGGTCTTCACCTCGGTCATCGTCCTCTTCCTGTCGGGCATCTCGTGGCCGCTCTACGACCTCGACCCCGTGTACCGCTTCCTGAGCAGTTGCTGCCCATCGACGTGGGCTGCGCAAGCCTTTGAGCGCATCAACGCCAACGGCGCGACACTTGCCGAAGTGGGCAAGGAATACCAGATGCTGTGGCTCTGCACGGCAGTGTATTTCTTCATGGCACTCGCCGTAAACAAATACTCCCGCCACGGCATGCTCTACAACAAACGCAAATAATCAAGCAACCATACACAAAACACCCCCGCCGACACAAGCCAACGGGGGTGTTTTTTTAGTACTGTTTTTCCTATTTACTGGAACATCTGGGCGACGCGAGCAACGGCAGCGACAAAGCGATCCACCTCGTCGTCGGTGTTGTAGACGCCGAACGATGCACGGACTGTGCCCTCCACACCGAGCGACGTCATCAGCGGCTGGGCGCAGTGGTGACCTGTGCGCACCGCTACTCCGAGTTTGTCGAGGAGCATCCCCATGTCGTAGTGGTGGATGTCGCCCACGAGGAATGAAATCACGCCGCTCTTGTTGTCGGCCGTGCCGAAGATGCGCATCCCTGGGATTTTCATCAGACCCTCGGTGGCGCGTTCGAGCAGATGGTGCTCCCACGCCTCAATATTCTCAATGCCAAGGCGGTCGATATAGTCGAGCGCTTCAGCAAAGGCTGCAATACCTACAAAGTCGGGCGTTCCAGCCTCAAACTTGAATGGGAGTTCGGCGAAGGTGGTCTTCTCAAACGACACATGGCCAATCATCTCGCCGCCGCCCTGATAGGGAGGCATCGACTCCAGCAGTTTCTTCTTGCCATAGAGCACGCCCACGCCCGTAGGACCGTACATCTTGTGGGCAGAGAATGCGAAGAAATCAGCATCGAGGTCCTGCACGTCAATCTTCATGTGGGGTGTTGACTGCGCACCGTCGACAAGCACCGGCACGCCGTGCTTGTGAGCCTCGGCAATCATCTCCTTCACAGGATTGACCGTGCCGAGCACGTTCGACACATGGCAAAGCGCCACAAGGCGCGTGTTCTCAGAGAACATGTCGCGGTATATGTCCTGCCGCAGTTCGCCTTTTTCGTTGATGGGCACCACACGCAGACGGATGCGTTTGCGGCTCTGCAGCAGTTGCCAAGGCACGATGTTTGAGTGGTGCTCCATCACCGTGACGATTATCTCGTCGCCGTTGCAGAGGCGGTCGCCAAACGATGAGGCAACGAGGTTGATGGCCTCCGTGGTGCCGCGCGTAAAGATGATTTCCTCAGTGGACTGCGCATTGATGAACTGGCGCACGCGTTCGCGTGTGCGCTCCTGGCGCTCCGTTGCCTCCTGCGACAACTCGTGCACACCGCGGTGCACATTAGCCTTCATCGTGTAGTACA
Source organism: Eubacterium sp. CAG:180 (assembly GCA_963590405.1). Classification (GTDB taxonomy): domain Bacteria; phylum Bacteroidota; class Bacteroidia; order Bacteroidales; family Muribaculaceae; genus Limisoma. Next base: position 9,300 of record CAVAPE010000034.1, read on the forward strand.
TGTCGTCGATACGCTCCACCACGCACCGCGGAGTCTGCGATGTGGCTGAAGTGTCGAGATAAATCAGCGGTTTGCCGCACACCTCACGTTCGAGAATGGGGTATTCAGCGCGTATTTTATTAATATCAAGCATTTTAGTCATTACTTTTTATTATTGCAACTGCCGGCACATTCGTGGCACGACGACGAGTTGCCGAGGATGTGGTTGCCCACAAGGTGGCGCAGACGCTCCTTGAGCGACTCAAGGCGCACACCGTCGATTACGTCGTTCATAAACGCCTGCATAAGCATCAGGCGAGCCTCGTGCTCAGGGATGCCGCGCGAACGCATATAGAACAGTGCGTTCTGGTCAATCTGACCTATCGACGAGCCGTGGTTGCAGCGCACATCGTCGCAGTCGATGAGCAACTGCGGCTTCGAGTACATCCGCGCATCCGCCGATGCAAGCACGTTGCGGTTGCTCTGGTAAGCCTCCGTCTTGTCGGCACCCGGCTCAACCTTGATAAGTCCGGAGAAAGAGCCCACAGCCTTGTCGTCGAGCACATACTTGAACAACTCGTCGGTGTGTCCGCCCTTTGCAGAGTGGCGCACCATAGTGTGGTTGTCGATGTGGCTCTGACCGGCAGCCATAGCCATGCCGAGGAGATGCAGTTCGGTGTTGTCGCCAACGAGATCTACATAGAAATCGTTGCGGGTGTAGCCGTTCTTCAGCGTGATGCCATCAAGCATAAGGTTTGAGCCCTCCTGCTGGTTGACGTAGAACGACGACACACGGTGGGTGCGCTCGGCAGAGTCCTCAATGTCGTAGACATCGACCACGGCATTGCGTCCAGCAAACACCTCAACAACCTGCGAGTTGAGATAGTCGACCGCACACGCCTGAGTGTGGTCGCAGAGCAGGATGCGCACCTGCGCATCGTCCTCCGCCACGATGAGCAGACGGCGGCAAGCCATCAGCGGCGCACCGCTATTGAGGATGTTGACCACCTGCAACGGCTTGTCGACCACCACGCCGCGCGGCACATAGACGAGCAAGCCGTCCTGCGCCAGCAACGTGTTGAGCGCAGTTGGCATGTGGCTCAGCGAAGCCGCCTGGCCATAGTAGCGGTCCACGATGTCGGCATTCTCCACGGCAGCATCGCGAAGCGACTTCACAATCACGCCGTCGGGAAGCGAGTTGGCAGAGTTCTTGCCAGCCTTGAAAGCATCGTTGTAGAGGAAATAGAGGCATGTGCTCAGGTTTGGCACATCGCAATGGAACGCATCGACAGGGTCTGCGCCCATCTCGATGCGGTTGATGTTTACGCCATAGTCGGGAGCGAAGACCGTTTCAAGGTCGGTGACCTCATAGTCCTCATCGCCCTTCACAGGCATGCGCTGCCCCGCGAGCGCCTCAAGGGCACTGCTACGGGCGCGGTTGAGCGCACCAGCGCTGTGGCTGTCGATAGCCTCGCGCTTGGCGTTGAACAGTTCGATGTATTGATCTATAGCCGACATGGTGCGTTATTCTTTAGTTGCATTGTCAACCTCTTCCTTAATCCAGTCGTAGCCACGCTCCTCAAGTTCGAGAGCCAGTTCCGGACCAGCAGTCTTCACGATGCGACCCTTGTAGAGCACGTGCACGATGTCGGGCTTGATGTAGTCGAGCAAGCGCTGATAGTGCGTGATTACGATGGTTGCATTGTTGGCAGTCTTGAGTTTGTTTACACCCTCAGCCACGATGCGCAGGGCATCGATGTCGAGGCCGCTATCAGTCTCGTCGAGGATGCTCAAACGAGGTTCGAGCACAGCCATCTGGAAAATCTCGTTGCGCTTCTTCTCGCCGCCCGAGAAACCCTCGTTGACCGAGCGCGAAGCCAGTTTGTTGTCGAGTTGCACGATGGCGCGCTTCTCGCGCATAAGTTTCAGAAATTCCGTAGCCGAGAGAGGCTCAAGGTTATAGTATTTGCGCTTAGCGTTGAGCGCCGCACGCATAAAGTTGACCATCGAAACGCCGGGGATTTCCACAGGATATTGGAAACTGAGGAAAAGACCCTCGTGCGAGCGGTTTTCAGCCGACAGTTCAAGAAGGTTCTTGCCGTTGAACGTAACTTCGCCTTCCGTCACCGTGTAGGCAGGATGACCAGTCAGCACAGCCGACAGAGTGCTCTTGCCCGAGCCGTTAGGACCCATGATGGCGTGTACTTCGCCGGGGTTAACCGTGAGGTTGATGCCTTTCAATATCTCTTTGCCGTCGATTTCGGCGTGTAAATTCTTTATTTCGAGCATTGATGATTGATTTTTCATTTTGATGCAGTTTTTATGTGGTTAACCAACCGAATTTTCGAGTGACACTTGCAGCAACTTCTGCGCCTCAACAGCAAACTCCATAGGCAGTTTGTTCATCACCTCCTTGGCATAGCCGTTGACGATAAGTCCCACGGCGTCTTCCGTAGGGATGCCGCGCTGGTTGCAGTAGAAGAGTTGGTCTTCGTTGATTTTCGACGTTGTTGCCTCGTGCTCAACGACCGACGAGTCGTTCTGCACGTCGATATAAGGGAACGTGTGGGCGCCGCAGGTGTTGCTCAGCAGAAGGCTGTCGCACTGCGTGTAGTTGCGGCATCCAGTAGCATTTTTGGCTATCTTCACCGCGCCGCGGTAACTGTTCTGGCTGAAGCCTGCCGAGATGCCTTTCGACACGATTGTGCTGCGCGAATTCTTGCCGATGTGTATCATCTTCGTACCCGTGTCGGCCTGCTGATGGTTGTTGGTCACGGCAACCGAATAAAATTCGCCCACGGAGTTGTCGCCTTTGAGCACGCAACTCGGATATTTCCAAGTTATTGCCGAACCCGTCTCCACCTGTGTCCACGACAGTTTGGAGAAGTCGCCGCGGCAAAGTCCTCGCTTGGTCACGAAGTTGTAGATACCGCCACGGCCGTCCTTGTCGCCAGGATACCAGTTTTGCACGGTTGAATATTTCACTTCGGCGCGATCCTCGACCACGATTTCCACGATAGCGGCGTGCAGTTGGTTCTCGTCGCGCATCGGGGCTGTGCAGCCTTCGAGATACGACACATAGGCATCGTCGTCGGCCACGATGAGCGTGCGCTCAAACTGACCTGTGCCAGCGGCGTTGATTCGGAAATATGTTGACAGTTCCATCGGGCAGCGCACGCCTTTGGGGATATAGACAAACGAGCCGTCGGAGAACACTGCCGAATTGAGTGCGGCAAAGAAATTGTCGCGGTAGCCCACAACCGAGCCGAGATATTTTTTCACGAGGTCGGGATAGTCCTTGACAGCCTCCGAGATGGAGCAGAAAATCACGCCCAGTTCGGCGAGTTTGTCGCGGTAGGTGGTCTTCACCGACACGCTGTCCATCACCGCATCCACGGCGATGCCCGAGAGGCGCATCTGCTCTTCGAGCGAGATGCCGAGTTTGTCGAAAGTGCGGCGCAACTCAGGGTCGACCTCTTCCATAGATTCTGGCTTCGGCTTCGCCTTAGGCGCAGCGTAGTAACTGATGGCCTGGAAATCGATGTCGGGGATGTCGAGATGAGCCCAGCGAGGCATGGTCAGCGTCTGCCAGTGGCGGAACGCCTTGAGGCGGAAGTCGAGCAGCCATTCTGGCTCTCCTTTCACCTGCGAGATGTAGCGCACCACGTCTTCGTTAAGTCCTACGGGAATCACGTGCGTGTCAATGTCGGTGACAAATCCGTATTTGTATTCGCCGCCAGTCACGTCCTTGAGCAATTCCTCGTCCGACTGTTCTTTTGTGGTGTCCTTGACTTCTATGTTGTTGTTCATTATATCGTTGATGAGATACTTAAATCCAAAATTTGGCATTTTTTCAATGGCCGCCAATAGCGGATGCAAAGTTACTAAAATTAATGCATAGTTGCTAAAAATCCGCCCGATGCAATAATGTATAATGCTTTAACGTTTTAATTGATATACACAATCTCCAACGAATGAAAAGTTTGATATTTGCCATATTCACGTTTGTGCTCGTTGCCGCACTGCCTTCGTGCATCGAAGACGGCTTCACCACAAGCAGTTCCGACACGCTGACCTTCTCGACCGACACGCTGAGTTTCGACACAGTGTTTACGGGCGAGAGCACCGTTACGCGCCGTTTTCTCATCTACAACCACCACAAGAAGCAACTGCGCGTGAGCAACATCTCTGTCGATGGCGCTCCCGAGGGCGTTGACTTCTACATCAACGTTGACGGCCGCAGCGGCGAGAGTTTCTCGGATGTGGAGGTGCGCGGACGCGACAGCATGTATGTGTTTGTCGAGGCTCGCGTCAAGGAAACCGACGCCGACCTACCTTTTGACGTGTATGGCAATCTCAATTTCACCACCAACGGCGTAGTCCAGACCGTGGTGCTCCGCGCCGCTGGGCAGAACGCCGTGAAGGTGAGCAACTGGGAGATAACCGAAAACACTACGCTGTCGGCTGCTCGCCCTTACAGGGTGATGGACAGCCTCGTGGTGGAGGAAAACGCCACACTCCGCATCCCTGCCGGCACTACACTCTATTTCCACGACAAGGCGAAGATGCGCGTCAAGGGCACACTCATCATGGAGGGCGAGCAGGGCAACCCCGTGCGTCTGCGTGCCGACCGCCTCGACAAGGTTGCCGGCAGCATCCCCTTCCAACTGATGTCGGGACAATGGGACGGCGTGCATTTCGACAAGGACAGTTACGGCAACGAGATGGCATTTGTGGAGATGCAAGGCTCGACAAACGGCGTGGTCGTTGACTCGTGCGGCTCGGTAGACAAGCGCAAACTCCACATGCTCAACACGATGCTCCACAACGCCTCAAACTCGGTGCTCACCGTCAATCACGCATGGGTCGACGCCGAGGGCTGCGAATTTTCGGACGCAGGCGATGCCGTTGCCAACCTCACGGGCGGCAAGTTTACATTCGCCAACTGCACATTTGCCAACTACTATCTGTTTTCAGCCATCGCCAACCCTATCCTCACGCTCAACTATGTGCTTGAAGCCGACAAGAAATACGAGAATCCGCTGATGGAGGCCAACTTCAACAACTGCATCGTGTATGGCAACGCCTCCGACATTTCAGTGGGCGACCTCAAGGGCAGCAGCGTTTATCTGCGCAACTGCCTGCTGCGCTCGGAGGGGTCGGACGACGACAATTTCATTAACTGCGTGTGGGGCGGCGACCCGAAGTTCTACACCGAAAGGAAGGACTACATCTTCGACTACCGTCTGCGCAACGAGAGCGATGCCATCGGCAAGGGCGACATGACGCTCTGCCCAGCCTCGGCACGCATCGACCGCTACGGCAACGACCGCTTCTCGGGCAGCGCGCTCGACCTGGGCGCATATGTGTGGATTGAAAAGAAGGAGGACGAGAAATGATGCGCACCTCGATTACGCTCGACCGCATGACCTTCCACGCCTACCACGGCGTGCTCGAGCAGGAGCGCCGCGTGGGCAACACCTTCGTGGTGAGTCTGCGCCTCGACTATCCGTTTGCCGACGCTATGGAGACAGACGACCTCGCCTCGACGCTCAACTATGCGGAGGTCTACGAAGTGGTGGCAGCGGAGATGGCTGTGCCGTCGCAGTTGCTCGAACACGTGGCTGGGCGCATACGCTCGGCTCTGCTCGCGCGCTTTCCGCTCATCTCAGGAGGTTTCATCCACATCGAGAAATGCCGTCCGCCAATAGCAGGATTTACTGGGTCGGCAGCCGTGGAAGTGAGTTGGTAGATGCCGGCAAACGCGCTGATGCCATCGTTTTTACAAACGAATATGCAAAATTGTGCAATAAAATTTTCAACAAAGCAGATAAACTATTAATTTTGCAGTTCGTGAGATAAACCGAAAATTAGAAAAACAAAATAAAAAATGGCAACAACAGACAAAAAACAAGCCACTCGCACCACCATCGACGAGCTCAACGAGAAACTCTCGTCGGCAGAACAAAGCGTGGAGCAAAACAAGAAAAAGATTATCTACGTAGTGATCGCCCTCGTAGTGATTGTAGCAATCGGATTCTTCGGCTACAAATGGTACCAAAGCAAAGTGAGCGACACTAAGGAAGTGATTGGTCAGGCCGACAGCGCAAAGATGGAAGGCAACGACTCTTTGGCAGTGAAACTCTACAAGCAAGCCGCTGAAGGTTCAGGCAAATTTGCCAACCGCGCCAACCTTGAGGCAGCCCTCATCCTCTACAACCAGGGCAAGAACGAAGAGGCTCTCAAGCATCTCTCTGCCTACGACTCTGAAGAATCGATGATTGGCTCACTCGCACAGACTCTCAAAGGCGACTGCAACGTGAACCTCAAGAAATACGACGACGCTATCTCTTGCTACGACAAGGCAGTGAGCGTGGCTGACGGCAACCAGCAGTTGATTCCTTACGCAATGTACAAGAAATCGCTTGTGCTCGCAGCGCAGAACAAGCACGCCGATGCAGCCAAAGTGCTTGAGGAAATCGACAACAAATATCCGATGTTCGACCAAGGCCGTCAAGGTGGCTTGAACATCAAGAAACTTCTTGAGCAAGAAAAATTCCGCGCAGGAAATAAATAAGATTTATTTAAACCATTCAAAAGGGTCGCCAACCAGCGACCCTTTTTTGTTGCTACAGCAACGGTGTCATATAGGCAGGGACAAGCAGTATGTTGCTATCTTTGTGTAAATCTTTCGTGTAGATGAGGTAGGCTTGTTTTATCCTGTCGGAGTATTTACGGCAAAACGCATCCAACGACGCATGCGTCCGGTAGCCAGACGATTTCACCTCTATTGGGCAAAGTTTGCTTCCTCGCGAGAGGAGAAAGTCAATTTCGTAGGAGTGTGTGTCGTCTTTGGCAAAAGTGTAGTAGAACAACTTATTGCCTGACGCCCGCAGCATTTGCGCAATCAAGTTCTCATACACATAACCCAAGTTGGCTGTGAGTTTGTCGTTGAGCAATTTCTGGTATATGACATTTTCTGTAAAGTTCTTGTCCCAGAAAGCCATAGTCACAAACAGCCCAGTGTCGCCGACATAGAGTTTGTACTTGCCATAGTCGGCGGTCAGCGACATGCCGATATTGGGGTCATCGGCATGATAAGCCACATTGATTGTCTTGCTGTCTTCCAGACACAGAATCATCTCGTCTATTTTGTTAGCCCCTACATTTCCCACTATAGGCGTCGGCTGATAGCGCATCAGATTGCGGCTCAGTTGCGACGGTATAGCCATAAACAGTTTGGAAATTTTCCCCGTAGGGTCAATTTTCAGAAAGTCGTCGGCATAGAGTTGTATTATCTGGCGTTTTACGATGTCGACCTGCTGCAGATTGTTTGTTTCGAGATATGAGTCGATTGCCTGCGGCATTCCGCCCACAAGCATATACAGTCTCAATTCACGCATCTTCTGGCGGTTCAGTCCGTCGCCAAGCGACATCCTTTTGTCAAACAGTTTCTGCATCAACGGCATTGTAACCTCATCGTCCATAGTCCAACGGAATTCTTCGTAGTCCATAGGAAACATTTCAAGCCGATGCTCCTCACTCGGGATGCTGATATCCTTAGTGTTCTTCCGAATGCTGATAAGCGACCCCGTCTCGATGAAGTCATACCTGCCGTCTTTAACAAGATATTTAATTGCCTGACGGGCTTTGGGGCACTGTTGCACCTCATCGAAGATTATGACAGACTCCCGTTCGTACAGAGTGGTCTTGTAGACGTTCTGAAGGTAAAGGAAGATATAGTCCAAATCCATCAGATTGTCGAATAGGGATTTCACATCGGAAGAAGCCTCGTTGAAATCTATCAAGATGTACGAGCGGTATTCCTTCCGACCAAATTCCTCAACAATCGTGGATTTGCCGATACGCCTTGCACCTTCCAAAAGCAGTGCGCTCTTGCCATTCGCTGTTTCTTTCCAGTCTTTCAGCAAGTTATATACCTTACGCTTAAAAACTCTTCCTGCCATAATCGAATGTTTTACTGCAAAATTGCACTAATTTCGCCTGATACCAAAATTTTTTTGGTCAAATTATAGCCTGATACCAAAATTTTTTTGGTCAAATTATAGCCTGATACCAAAATCTTGGGGTCGGAGATGCCGAGAAACAACAACAGCCAGTCCGGTTGGGCTGGCTGTTGTTCGGTTATGTGGGGTTGATTAATAGCAGAGAGTGATACCTGCTGAGAGGCTCTTGAAGTCAGGGCCGAATTCGGTGTTGATTACGTTCATCGGGCAGTACTTCACATAGACGCCGATGGCTTTGAAGCCGAGTTGTCCCATCACGTCGACTGTTACCTTGCGCTGATGGATATTGTTGTTGGAAAGGGTCACGTCGCCGTCCTTCGTAGAAAAGCGGGTCTTCATACTTGCGTGGGTGTTGAAGTTGACCACTGCACCGGCAGAGAAGGAGAAGCCTTTGCCGAACTCCTGCGTGAAGGTGACTGGCATTGTTACGGCAAACACCTTGAGGCGAGAGAATTTAGGGTCAACGTCGCCTGTATAGTCGCCGACAACGATTTTGGAATCTTGCTTGATGAAACATTTGGTGCCCGTCATGCGGTAGTTTTTCCAGTCAACACCGACACCGATGCGGATTGACGCACCCTGGCATGTAGGACGCCAAGCCACTGCGAGGATATGGTCGATGAAGAGTTCAAACGAGTTTGACATCTTTGTGTTCATCACCTCTGGCTTGTCCATAGCGTTAACAAAGCCGAAACCGAAGCCGCCAAAGAGAGCGGAGAAACGAGAACGGGAGTGCTTGCCCACCTTGGTGTAGCGGTCGCATCCGAACGGGAGGTCGATTGACCAGTCGTCGTTGGCAACAACAATAGAATCTGGAGCCTCAACGGCATCGACTGCGAGAACTGGGAGTGTGTCGCACACTTCTGCCTCAACATTCTGTGCATTGGCTGCAAATGCGCTTGCCACCAACGCCATCATAATGATTGCGAATCTTCTCATACTTTTATAATTTTTTCAACAACAAAGGTATAAAAAAATAAGCAAATCTCTTTTTTGCGAGGGGGGAAAGGAGATTGAGGATAATTTTGCATCGTTTTAAAACCTCTAAAAAGCAACAATTATGGAAAACACTGAAGACAAGAAACCCAAGGATGCCGCAACTGGCGGCATCGACGAGAATGTGCTGAAATTCCTCGCCGCCAACCACCCCGACGACGAGGAGGCACTGGATGAAATCACCCGTCTGCTCGCCGAAGGCATCGAGAGCGAGAGCGTGATTGCCGCCATCTACAAAGGCATCCGCCACGACCGCGACACCCAAAAGGCGGAGGACGATGGCTATCTGCGCGGTCGCAACGAGGCGGTGGAGCAGCAGCGCCAAAAACAGTTTGCCGACCGCCCGAAGGACGACGGCGGCGCACCCGAAGCCTACGACCTCCCTCTCTTGCGCACCTTCCGCCGCAGCGTGTGGGACTAATCCCGACAACCAACTCAATTTAATAACCTTTTCAACCAAAAAAATCATGGAAAACAAGATGAAGAAATTTGCGAAAGCATTTATCGGCGTGACTGCCATGGCGGCAGTCATCGCCATGAGCGACAACAACGGCGCAACGGCGCTGGCAATGAGTGTGATGGCTGGCGTGGCAGGCGGCAAGCACGTCACTGGCGAACCACTGACCACCGCCATCACCAATGCCGAGTCGCCCGACTTGCTGGTCAACGAGATTGACCGCCGACTGGTGAAAATCCGCCCGATGGCAACGCCTATCGACCAACTATCGCGCTGGGCTGGAGCGAAACGCTCGGGAAGCATGGTGGTGGACTACTACAGCGTTGACACCCGCCCAACCACGGCACTTGTGACCAAAGGTCACGTTGGCTGCACCGACACCACGGGCGCGGCACGCTTCCAGAAGGCAACGCTCACCGTCGACAACGCCGACCTGTTTGAGGCGTCGGAAACGATTCTCGTGAAAGGTGTGAGCGGCTACAAGCCCAATGGCAAGGACTTGAGCAACCAAGACCTCGTGCTCTATGTGCAGCAGAAAAACGAGTTGTCAAACATTCTCACCGTGGTGGCGGTCAACGGTCAGACCATCGGCGAATTTACCAACTGCGTGCCGACCATTCCCGACGGCACTACGCTGATACGCATGGGACGCGCTGCGTCGGAACTCGACGTGCAGACGCCGCAGTTTGAGGCTCTTCCGCAGAAGTCACAGAACTACTGCCAAATCTTCAAGATGCAGATAGAGCAAAGCACCCTGCAGAAGATTGCCAACAAGGAAGTGGGATGGACCTTCAGCGACCAGGAGGAGGCTGCTATCTACGATATGCGCCTCGGCATGGAGAAGAACTTCCTCTTCGGCGTGAAAAGTCGCGTGGAGGACACTACCAAGCACGAAACCATTATGCTCACTGGCGGCATCTGGGACCAGGCGGGCGGCGAATTTCGCTACAAGAAGTCGTCACTCACTCAGAAAGTGATGATCTCGATGATGCGCCAAGCCTTTACGGGCAACGCTGGCAACAAGCGCAAAATCCTCATCGGCGGTAGCGGCCTCATCGAACTCCTCAACCAGATGGAGCAGACCAAGGTGGTGCTTGCTGGCGAAAACATCGTGAAATGGGGCATCGACTTCTCCGAGATGCACTCCAAGTTCGGCAAACTCTACATCCTCTTGTCGGAGGTGTTTGACGAATGTGGCATGGAGTACAACGGTATGATTATCGACCCAGAATACTTGCAGAAGTACAGCCACATCCCGTTCACCACTGAGCAACTCAACCTCAAGCAGGCAGGTGTGCGCAACACCGATGCGCTGGTGCTCACCGAAGCCTCGTGCATGACGCTGCGCTACCCGAAAGCCCATCTTCGCATCATCGGCGAATAGTCCTCGCCGTTTCCATCGCCCGTCCGGCGGAAGGCACTCCAGCCTTTCGCCGGATTTTTTGCGTTTTGCCGCGTTGCGGATAATGCCTACCTTTGCAGCAACTAAAAGATTATAGGAAACATGTGGTTAAGTTTTGCGTTTCTGTCGGCAGCGTTGCTCGGTCTTTATGACGTGTCGAAAAAATATTCCCTCCGCGACAATGCCGTCATCCCCGTGCTCTTCTGCAACACCCTCATCTGCTCACTCATCTTCCTGCCCATTGTGATTGCATCCGCCACCGGCTCTATTGCCGACGGCTCGCCGATGCACGTCACATCATGGACGTGGAGCGAACAGCGATTTATCGTGCTGAAAGCCTTCATCGTACTCTCGTCGTGGATTCTCGGCTACTACGCCATAAAGCACCTTCCCCTCACCATCGTAGGGCCAGTCAACGCCACGCGCCCGGTGATGACACTCGTGGGCGCTCTGCTCGTGTTTGGCGAGCGGCTGAACCCGTGGCAGTGGGCGGGCGTACTCCTCGCCGTCACCTCGTTCTATATGCTCAGCCGTAGCGGCAAGAAGGAAGGCATACGCTTCAGCCACAACCGCTGGATCTACTTCCTCGTGGCGGCGGCATTGCTCGGCGCGGTGAGCGGACTTTACGACAAATTCCTTATGTCGCCCACTGGGGCTGGCATACGCTCGATGACCGTGCAGTGCTGGTACAACTTCTACCAATGCGTCATTATGGGCGTAATCCTCCTTATCGTGTGGCGTCCGAAACGCCTCGCCTCGCCATTCCGCTGGCGATGGTCGATAGTGGGCATTTCCGCCTTCATCACCCTCGCCGATGCCGTGTACTTCTACGCCCTCACCTACCCCGACGCTATGATTTCGGTGGTGTCGATGGTGCGCCGCGGCAGCGTAATCGTGTCGTTTGTGTTTGGCGCAATGATTTTCAGGGAAAAGAACCTGAAGTCGAAGGCGCTCGACCTCCTGCTCGTGGTGATGAGTATGATTTGCCTCTGGATTGGCGGACATTAACAAGCATCAACAAAAACAAAAGCCGCGGCTCGAAAGTCGCGGCTTTTTGTTTGAGAGTATGTTAAGTCGTTATTTCTTAATGACGACTTTCTTGTCGTTTACGAGATAGACACCCGATGGCAAGTAGTCAAGGCTGTTGCCGAGGTACTGTCCGCGGAGGTTGTAAACTCTTATAGGCTGGTCGTCGTCAACAGTGATGTCGCCGATGCCAGAGATTTCCTCTTTAAACAGGATTTCCCACCATGTAGACACCTTCTCTGAAGGCACCTTGAAGTATGCGCGATAGCCATTGATAGCGGCTGTCTCGTCGCCCGGCTGGTAGAGTTCTGCTTGAGCGTTGATGCGGAGTTGAGTGCCGTCGGTGAGCAGCGTGCGAGGGCTGAATGTGCCGCAGAAATTGTTATTCTTCATCGACACGTCGTTGGCTACTGCACGGTCCATCGCAGTAGTTGCCGAATTGATGTCGATGTGGTCAAACAGCAGGTATTCCTTGTCGGCACCCGGCAAAACGATGTAAGGCTTGCCGGCTTCCATTGAGTTCACGAGATTAAACTTGAGGTAGCGTCCGCTGGCGCTGGTCAACTCATACATCTTAGTGCCATCGCCGAAGCCGTCATTAATCTCATCCTCTGTAAGGTCGAACGGCAGACATACAGTGTCGTAGACACCCTTCTCAAAATTGCGAGTCACTTTAACTACGCGGTCGGTTACGTCCATCGGCGTGTAAGCCTCGGTTTCGTCAAGCACGAGAATGGTGGTTGGCGTATAGTCGTAGACATCGGTCAGATTGTTGATGCCGCAAGTGGCTTCGTTGTTGACCACTGAGGCGATGCCGATGCGGAACTTATACTTCAGCGAGTTGGCAGGGATTGTCGCTTGGATTGTGCCGCTTTTCGCCGCCGTGGTTGAGCCACCAACCTTCCATGTTTCGCCCTCGTCGGTTGAGTAGCAAAGCATCAGCGAGCCTTGGCGGGTCTGGTAGAGGTCGTCGTTCATCGCATATTTAAACGTCGGCTTAAGCAGGTCGTTGGTTTTGTCGTAACTGTCTTCAAGACTACCGTCGAGAGCAAAAGAAGTAAATGCCGGAGCAAACTCGGCAGTCTTTACTACTACTTCAGCCGAGTTGGCAGCCACTGCCTTCATTGTCTCGTCCACGTTAAGTTTCAAGCGGAAAGTCAAGCAATCGACACCCTCGGGCACAGCCACATACTTCGTGCCGACGAGTGTGGTGATATCGGCAGCCTTAATCCACTCGTTGTCGCCGTCGTGCAGACAGTATTCAAGAGTTGCACCGCTCACAGCGTTGCTGCCGCTGCTGAGGATTTCCCAAGACACCTCGGGCGAATATGTGCGGTCGTAGACATTAGTGCTGTCGGCAAATTTTGTCTTGATATCGCCTACGCTGAGTTTGCAAGGGATGGTGAACGCCTCCTGCTCGAAGTCGGCAGATGCGTCCGACACCCAACGACCATTCTCTACGAGTACGCGATAGTCGTCCTTCGGATAGACTGCCACGCGGTAGCGCACCTTGCTTGCCGTCAGCGGCACAGCAACCTGAATGCTGCCCACATAGGCAGCGGCAGACTCTGCGGCTGTAACCCATGTATTGCCACCATCGTAACTTGCCTCAACCACGACTTTGTCGGTGGCGTTGCCATTCACGTCGTAGCAAGCCCACTTCACAGTCTGCACGTTGCAAGCCTTATCTGCGCTGTAAGTCATGTCGCCAACTGTCATCTTCACCGAGCCATTGAGATAATAGTCGGATGCGAAACTAAGTTCTGCTGAGCGGTCCCAGATGAAATAGTCTGCCCACGAGTCAGTGCCAGTCTCTTTGCGATTGATGACGAAGAAATGAGTGTAGGTTTCATCCTTGCTTATTTGTCGGGTAGTTTCGCTACCACCATTAAAATAGGCCTCAAGTGGGTAGACGGTATTGTTGTCAAACTTGCTGATAGCGTTGGTAGGACGGATGTTTGTGTAACCATCGATAGTCCATACCAAATACGAGTCATTGCCAGTGGTGTTGTGGCATGCCCACACTTGGAAGTTATTGTTTCTGGTCTTGCCAATCAGGCTCATATATACTTCTTTACCGCTATACTCTTCGGCTATTCTCACTTTAACTTGGCTTGCGCCGTAAGTGCCGTAGGAACCTCTGCGGAAATCGTCAATCTTAGCGTATTCAATGTCGGCAGACTCCTCTGAGCGCCATTCGCCGCCCTTGGCGAGGTATTTGTACGCATCAGCCGGGCGGGCAACGACGCGGAAGCGCGCCTGGGTCTGCGGAAACGCCAGAGTATAGGTGTAGGAACCGCTAATCGAAGTCGATGTGTTGACAGATTCCCATGAGTTTCCGCCGTCGAAACTTACCTCAACCGAAGCCTCCTTGAAAATCTTCGAGTCGATGCCAGTCACCGTCCAACTGATTGTCTGGGAATATTTTGAATTGTCGCGGTTATAGCCCAAGTCGTTGATTGTCATTGCTACATTGGCTGCAATCGAGAAGTCGCTCGGAAAAGTCGACGTGTTGGCAGGGTCGAGGATATACAGTTCGGCAAGTATTGACGATTTCAATTTTACGAAATACAGATAGTCGGTATTTGTAGGAATCGACCGCGTCGTGGAGATGTCGAAATTCTTGCTGAGTTTATACTTGGTGCCAGCGGAGAATGCCTTCACTGAGTTTGAAATGTAGGCTGTGTCGTTTACCACCCAATAAGTGTAGTCCACATCGG
>CAVAPE010000035.1:0-23773 GCA_963590405.1 Eubacterium sp. CAG:180
TCCTTGAGCAGCGACGCCTGCTGATGGCTCAAAAAATACGCCACTATTACGAAAGTTTGTAGGATTTTATTGTTTGCATTGTTTTTCAAAATAATACGCCTATATTTGCCCATAATATCGAAATGAACAGCGAGAAAGACTACATAGCGTCGTTTGACGAGTATCTGCGACAGGGGGAACCGTCACGGCAAGAGAGCGCAGCCACAGATAAAGGCGGAGGAGTGATAAAACAGTAACTTTACAGCAAATTAGGAGGATTTTTATGACTGACTACAGAAAATATTGGATTATCAAGGATGGGAAGGCTTGCGGGCCGATGCCGCGCGAGGCTCTCAGAGGAATGAATGCAGAAACCAAGGTGTGGCGGCAGGGGTTGCCGCAATGGACTGTTGCGTCGCAACTGCCAGAACTGGCAGAATTGATTGCAGTGCCGCAACAACCACAGCCACAAATGATGCCGCAACAACCGCAGCCGACGGCACAGACTGAGCCGCAGATGGCAGCGCAGGAGATGACGCAGGAGACGGTTGAGCGCAAGCCTTACGAAGCGCCGCAGACGCACCTCACGGCAGCCATTATCACTGCCGCAGTAATCTTTCTGTTGTTCTTCTTCTTTTTGGACCCGCTGTCGATTTTGCGAAGCCTCTCGTTCTACGTGCTGCTGCTCACCTCGCTGCTCAGCATCCGTTCTGCCGTCAAGGCGCGCCATCTGTGGCTTGCCGACCTGAAGGAAGCGGCGTTAAAGCGCAACGACCGCACTGTAGCGCTGATTGTGTTCAACGTAGTGGTGGCCATCACGCTTTTCCCGTTTCATGTGGTCAGTGTTCTGTTCTTCTGACTAATATTTCAGCCAGCGCCACATCTCTTTCAGCGTAGGCTTCTTGCCATACATCAAGATGCCCACGCGGTAGATGCGTGCCGAGACGCACACAAAGGCCAGCGCCGTGGCATAGAGCAACACCACCGACAGGATTTCCTGCCACAACGGCACTCCAAACGGTATGCGCATCATCATCACGTTCGACGAGGTGAACGGGATGAACGAGCACCACATTGCGAGCGGGCCATTGGGGTTGGTAGCGCTATAAAATCCGGCATAGAAGGCAAACATCATCAGCGCCATCACTGGAAACATGAACTGCTGCGAGTCCTGAGCATCGTTGACCGCTGCGCCGCAGGCTGCGAGGATTGAGGCGTAGAGCAGATAACCGCCTACAAAATAGAGGATAAAGAGTACGCCGATTTCCGTAAGCGGCAGTTGCGACACCACCGTAAGAATCTGCGACACCGCATTGCTGTCTGCCACCTGTGGGGCTGACTGGGCTGCCGCAAGCACAGAAGGGTCGGAAGCGAAGACCGCCACGCCCGTAGCCGCACCGCCTATAGCCACAATCACCATGAGCAGCACGCCCCAGATGAGCATCTGCGTGATGCCCACCAGCCCGACACCGATAATCTTGCCGAGCAACAGTTGGAACGGCTTGACGGACGACACCATCAGTTCGACAACGCGGTTGTTTTTCTCCTCCGACACGCTGCCCATCACCATCACGCCGTAACTGATTACAAACATATAGATTAGCATCGTCAACACCATACCGATAACGGTAAGGGCATCGGTCATCGACTCGCGCTCGCCGTCGTCGGTCCACCGCACCGTCGACACCTCAACGGATTTCTGCATATCCTCCACAATGTTGCTTAGCCCAGGGATGTTGTAGCGTTCGGCTTTCTGCCTCTGCACCACCTCCGTAAGAGCGTCGTTGACGAGGTTAGAAAGGGATTCCGGCACTTCGTCGCGCGAATAGATGGCAGCGGCATTCGGGTCGTCGACAAGATTGCCCGAAATCATCACCACAGCCGACACGTCGGTAGAGTCGGAGCGCAACGCTGGCGTCATCTTCTCCGTAGGCACAAAGAGATAGTCATCGTTGCTCTTAAAAGCGCTGGCATACAGACCAGTATTGTCGACCACAGCCACCGTCTTGCGCTCGCCGTCGGACATCATCGACAGCAGCAGCGGCAGAAACATCAGAGCCGCCATCAGCACAGGCATAAGGAGCGTAAGGATGATAAACGATTTTTTCTTTACGCGGGTGGCATACTCGCGCTGCACCACCAGCCATATCTTACTTTTCATTGCTTTCTTGATTTTCGAGTTTATCACTGTTGCCTACCACACGGAGGAAGATGTCGTTCATCGACGGCAGTTGCTCGGCAAACGAGCGTATTTCCACCTGCCTGGACAGTTCCGCCACGAGGTCGGAATTGCTCACGCCGTCGGCTTTGACAAGCGTATAGTCCACGCAGTCGCCCACCTGACGCATCGCAGTGATGCGGAAGGCTTCGGGACGGTCTACGAGCATCCGTCCAGACTCAGCCTCAAGGCTATACACACCGCTGCGCCATTTTGCACGCACATCGCTCACCGCGCCGCTGAGCACCACGCGGGAATGGTTGATGAGGGCAATGTCGTCGCAGATTTCCTCCACCGAACTCATATTGTGGGTGGAGAAAATTATAGTGTGCCCCTTGTCGCGGAGTTCGAGGATTTCCTTTTTCAGAAGTTCAGCGTTGACGGGGTCGAAGCCCGAAAACGGCTCGTCGAAAATCAGAAACTCTGGCTCGTGGAGCACGGTGATTACAAACTGCACTTTCTGCTGCATGCCTTTCGAGAGTTCTTCGAGTTTCTTGTTCCACCACGGATTGATGTCAAACTTGTCGAACCATTGGCGCAGACGCTTGGTGGCAGTGATTTTGTCAAGTCCTTTGAGTTGCGCCAGATAGAGCGCCTGCTCGCCCACTTTCATCTTTTTGTAAAGTCCGCGCTCCTCTGGCAGATAGCCAATGCGCGCCACGTCGGCATCCGTCATTCGCTGTCCGCCCATCAGCACCTCCCCTTCGTCGGGCATGGTGATGCGGTTGATGATGCGTATAAGGGTAGTCTTTCCGGCACCGTTAGGTCCCAGCAGACCGAATATGCGCCCCGGTTTCACAGTGATGTCAACGCCGTCGAGGGCAGTGTGCCCCGAAAACCGCTTAACAATGCCGTGCGCCTCCAGAAGGTTTTCCATAATGGGATTTATTTTTTGTCGACAGCCTCAACCTTGTAGCCTGCCGCTGTTAATAACTTGATTAAGCCATCGTCGCCGACAAGATGCCCTGCGCCCACCACAAAGAGAGTTGCGCCGGCACTCATCATCGCTGGCATCTGCTCCACCCACGCATAGTTGCGTTCGGCAATCATCGCCGCCGTCTCCTCTGGCGTGGCGTCGCAGTCGTCGCCGAGTTTTTGGTTCTGTATTTCCTCCAAGGCAGCGAGGTCGCGGTGCATATAGGCATCCGTGAGCATCTCCATCTGCGTCACCGTCCAGTCGGCATTCTCAGCCAAGCACACCAACAGACTTGCCTGCCGGTGGAGCGACTGCGAGAAGAGCAGTTTCAACTGCTGCTGCACGGTTTCGAGTGCGAGCACCTTCTTGCCAGCCTTGTCGGCTTTGGTCTGGAAATATATGTCGAGTTGGGAGTCGCCGCCCATCTGCGGGAACTGCTTTGCTGCCATCGCCGCCGCAATCTGTGTGGACAGAGCCGCCGGACACATACGTTGCACCATAGGGTTGTCGATGCTGATGCCGAGATATTTCTGCATCAGGGCATCCACCGCCTTGCGCTTGTCCGCTGGCACATAGTCGTTGAGCGACTTGCCCGACGACAGGAGCATAGCCTCCGCCGTGGTGCGCATTATTTGCTGAGTGTTGAGCATATTCACCTCGCCGCACACCTGGCTCACCTCGCTCTGCACCTGACGCACCTGCGGCACGCTGTCGAGGATAGCCAGCGGCGCAAGGTGGTGAGTGCCGAACACATAACTCGGCTTTTCAAGTCCCTTGCCGCTGATGCGCCACAGCAGTTGCGCCTGCGATGCCATCGCCGTGCAGGCAATGGCAACCGCCAATATGAGTTTCTTCATCGTTTTCATATCGCAAATTTAATACAATCTGCCCGACTTCTAAATGCTGCCGATAGATGTCTTCCCGATGCGCGAGTCGTCGGTGTTCTTATCAATGTTACGAGCCTGGAACACCTTGCCTATGTTGAAGTTGTAGCGCACCGATAAGCGGAACGACACGGGGTTCTTGTAGACGTTGGTGTTGACATAGCCGGCTGCCGAGATAAGTTGGAAGTTCAGTTTCTGGCTAAGGATGTTGTTGGCATCAAACGACACCGTCCAGCGCTTCTTGCAGAACGTCTTCTTGATGCTCGCATTGAGATAGTGCTGTCCCTTGAGGCGGACTTCGCCAAATGCGACGTTAGTCATACCGAAATACGAGATTTCAAAGTAGAAATCCTTAGGCAACTCAAATCCACTCTGGAGATAGAAGTTCCAAAAATTGTGGTAGTTTAGGTCGCCATTCGCCGTAAGTCGTTCGCCATCGATCATATACGACACGTTTCCCGTCAGCGTCCACCAGTCCTTTATGTGTACCGGCAGGTAGAGCGATGCTCCATACATGTAGGCGTTGTCGGCATTGACCGAGGTGAACACCACGTTGTTGGGATTTGTCTCATCAGCCATAGTACCCTGCATGATGCCGTCTTTGTTGACGCTGGCGAAAAGATTAAGCGAATACTGGTAGAGCAGCGTCGCCGTAAGGGAGAAAGTGTTGCTGTACGACGGTTTCAGGTGGGGGTTACCCGTCTGATAGAACACATCGGACGTTTGATGACCTATCGGGTTAAGCGCCCAGAACGACGGGCGCGTGATGCTGCGCGAATACTGCGCCGTCAGGGTGTTGGAGCCACTGGCATTCATCAGCCATGTGAGGTTGGCATTTGGGAAAAGGTCAAAATAGTTCTGGCTCACAATACCGCCGCGACTGTGGGTGTTGGTGTATTCGCCACGCAAGCCCACGGTTGCCAGAAATTTGCCGAATTTGCCCGACGCCTTGGCATACACGCCGCAGATGTTTTCCTTGTAAACCTCATCGTAGTCGCGACCCTCGGGAGTGACCCAACTGCCGTCCTTCAGATAGCGGTAGGACGCATCGTTGTCCATGCGGTTGAGCGTGTACTTTGCGCCGGCTGCCATGCTCCATTTTTGGTTGAATATCTTGTCGAAGTCGTAACTGAGCGTCACCACATCATAGATCGACGATTCATGGCTGTTGGAAAGCGAGTCGGTTGCCAAAGAGCCAAGCACTTCATGCAGACTGTTGTCGGTCAAACGGCGCTCACGCGAACGGTTGAAGTTGGCGATTACCTTCATCATCGAGCCGATGGAGTCGAGCCGATGCACATAGTTGAACGTGCCATCGAAATAGAGCGAGTGCGAGTGGTTGACATACAATCCTGCCATTGTGCGCATCGCCGCATCGTTGCCCATCGTGGAGTTGGTCGACGTGGCTGACGGGTCGCGGTCCTGCGAATAACTCAACTCCAGCGCCAACGAGTTTTTGGAGTCGGGGTCGAAGAATATTCCTGCCTGACCATAGCCGCTGAGCGACTTTTTCATGTCGATATGTGAGTTGGAGGCATAGGTTATGCCCGAATCATAGTCGGTGCGCTGCTCTGAATTGGATTCGTTGCGGAAGTAGGTGTTGAAATTGCCGAGAATGTTGTACGACCACTTGCCGTCCTTGATGTTGAGCGACATCGACGGCGCAATGTTGCTTTGCGTACTGCTGTTGTCCGACGACACACTCACACTACCCATCACGCCATCGGTGCGGTTGCGCTTGAGCACAATCTTGATGATGCCGGCGGAACTGTCGGCACTGTATTCGGCACCCGTCTGCGGTATCACCTCCACGCGGCTGATGTCCTCTGCCTTCAGCGATTGCAGATAGGCAATCAGTTGGTCGTGGTCGAGGCGCAGTTCGCGGTCGTTGACGTAGACCTTCACGCCCGACTTGCCGTTGATGGAGATTGTCTTGTCGTTGATCCACACGCCTGGGGCAGTCTTCAGCAAGTCCTTGCCGTCCTTGCCAATGGCACTCGGCATATCCTCCACCCTGACCACAAAGCGGTCAGGCAGACGGCGTATGGCTGAGGCCTTCACCTCCACGCCCTTCAGTGCCACTGCGTTGGCTTCGAGCGTGGTGTTGAGCGTTGTTGCGCCGTCCACATTCACGGTAGCGTTTTTTTCCGTATATCCTACAAGAGAGAAATTCACTTTGTATTCTCCCTTTGGCAATTCGATTTTGTAGTAGCCGAGGCTGTCGGTCACAGCGCCGCCCTTGTCGGCATCGGCCTGCATGGCAGTCACCGTGGCAAACTCCACAGGCTTGCCGTCGGCTTCAGTCACGCGGCCGCTCAACGTGTCGGCCTCGGCGACTATGCTTGCCACGGCAGCAAGCATAATTGAGAATAAGAATTTGTTCATTGTTTCTAATTTATCGCTTTTTTCTTGTATTGTTCGTAAAGTCGGCTTATGTCGGCAGGTGTCAGGTTGAGCATTTCCATGCGGCGGAACAGTTCGGGCAGTTCGTTCTCCTCAAATCCGCGCCGATGGATGTCGAGCACCATAGAGCGCGCATTGTCGGCGACGAAATATCCGATGCCGCGGCGGTTGAAAATCACGCCCTGCTGCTGAAGCCAGTCGAAGGAGCGCGCCACAGTGTTGGCGTTCACCTCCACCATTGCTGCATATTCGCGCACCGACGGCACGCGGTCGCCTTCGCCATAGGTCTGCTGGGCAATTTCGTCCATAAGGCGGTCGGCTATCTGCAGATAAATCGGTCTGTTTTCCTTGAAGTTCATAAGCGGCGGCGTTTAATGTCAACAATCTGTTTGCGGACAAACAACTTGTAGGTTGCCGTCCAGCATGCTACGGCAAAGACAAACATCGTGGCGGCGAGGGAATTGAGCACCACTGGCAGAGTTTTTTCCACCAATATACTCGTTTCCGGATGCCAGAACTGCGTGAGGATGATGCCGAGCACGAGGGTGACGAGGATGCCAGCAAAGAAGGTCTTTACGAAGGCATAACGGCGCCACAATGCGCTGCCAAGGGCAAACGCTGAATGTACCCACAGCCACCATCCTATAGAGAACCAAGTTGCGCCATACATTATTGAGCCGTTTAGCTCTACCTGAAATTGGTTCATGCGAGTGCCGAAGAACGCCTTGAAGGCATAGAGCGACAGCGACCCGTATTTGCATTCGCCCAGAAGCAGAGCCAACGGATAGTAGAGCAGCGAAACCACCTCAAGAGCCACAACCACGATTACGGCATAGCCCACAGTGGCGAGGAGCACCCGCGACACGAATTTCTCGGCATTGCTTGCCGGAAGCATCAGCATGTCGATGCTGCCCGACTTGCGAGTGAGTGGATGGAGAAGTCGCGATGCCTGAATGAGGACACCTACAAATGCCAAGAACGAGAACCAGGAGTAGAACGTATCGGCAATGGTTATCCAGTTGCTGCACACGCTCGGCGACAATATGATGGGTATCAGCGCAGCAAGAAGTGCGCAGGTAAGTCCTACGAACAAGGCAAGACTGCCCTTCCATTCCATAGCGAAGTCGCGCTTCACTACCGCCCACAGGCGCTTGCAGTTGAATTTATCTAAAGTATTCATATCTGTTTACAGTTTCTCGGGGGTTTCACTTAAAATACCAGTAATCACATCGCCCTTGGTGAGCATCGCATTGAAAAGCACTTCGAGGTTGATGGTGCTTTCCGCTCCGTCGCGGTTGGCATAGACGGTACTGTTGCCGTAGAGCGACGGCTGCACATAGATGGCGCCGTCGGTTGGCTCAGAGATGGGCTGGTCGGCGAAGAGCAAACGCTGCGCAATGTCGGCGTAACTCTTGTCGAGAAGCAAGTTGCCGTTGTCAATCATCAGCACATGGTCGAGGAGGTTTTCCACATCGCGCACCTGATGGGTCGACACCACGATGCTCTTGTCGTCGGTCATCGTGGAGGCTATCACCTTGCGCATCTGGCTCTTCGACGGGATGTCGAAGCCATTGGTAGGTTCGTCCATAAGCAAAAGACGCGTGTTGGTTGCCAACGCAAAACTCATAAACGCCTTTTTCTTTTGTCCCATCGACAGTTCGTTGAGACGGAGGTCGGCATCCATCTCGAAGTTGTCGAGGCACGAGCGGAGAATCTCGTTGGAGAAACGCGGATAAAAGCCAGCGTTGTGTTTCACATACTGCTTAAGGCTAAGAGGCGGCAAGTCGAACTCCTCAGGCACGATAAACACCTCCTGCAGGGCAGACGGCTTGCGGAGCGCCATCTCCACCCCACCCATCGTCACGCTGCCAGCCTTCGGGCGCAGAAGTCCGCACATCAGATAGAGCAATGTCGACTTTCCAGTGCCGTTCTTGCCGAGCAAGCCGTAGACGCGTCCAGGCTCCAGCGTCAGCGAGAAGTCGCTGAACACGTTGCCCTTCTTCGCGCCGTAGTTAAATTTCAATCCTTTAATTTCCAGTCTCATAGTTTTCGTTATTTTATCAATCTTAGTGTAATAGTTTATTAGTACACTGCAAAACTATACACATTTTCCCAATCCGCAACACCCCGCCGTGGATTTAACACTATTTTAACGTTTTAGAAAAGAAATTAGCCGAAGATGGCGTGGAAGATGCGGTCGGTGGCGCCGAGGTTGTCCTTGATGTAGTGACCTGCGATTTCGCCGTGCTTCTTGAGGTAGGCACCGTCGGTGATGAGGCGGTCCATGATGCTGTTGTACTCTTCGCCGTTCTTGATTGAGAATGCGCCTTCAAGGGCAATGAGGTCGCGCGCTTCCTTAAACTTGCCGTATTTCGGACCGAACACCACTGGGATGCCATAGACGGCAGCCTCGTTGATGTTGTGGATGCCCACGCCAAAACCTCCGCCCACGTATGCCACAGTGGCAAAGCGGTAACTCTTCGAGAGGATGCCATAGTTGTCAATGATGAGGCAGTCGGCCTCGGCGGCTTCCTCGGGAGTGGTGTGGGTGTAGCGCACTGCAGGGCGCTTGATGCTCGAAAGCAGCCCCAGGATGCGATCCTCGGAGATTTCGTGGGGTGCGAGCACCATCTTCATCTCTGGATGCGCATTGAAGTAAGGGATGATGAATTCCTCGTCAGGCTGCCACGAACTGCCCACCATAAGGGTGAAAGCACCCCGCGAGAACGACTCCACGATAGGCAAATCGGCGGCTTTGTCGAGGATGGTGGTAACGCGGTCGAAACGCGTGTCGCCAGCCACATTTACGTTTGTCACGCCGACCGACTCAAGCAGGTTGCGCGACTCTTCGTCCTGCACGAAAAGAGTGTCGTAGCAGTTGAGCATCTTGCGGAACTGGCGTCCGTAGGGCTTGAAGAACATCTGCGTGGGGCGGAAAATCGCCGAGATGATGTAGGTAGGGATGCTACGGCGCTTCAGTTCCGTGAGATAGTTGCCCCAAAACTCGTATTTCACGAAGATGGCTTTCTCAATCTGTATGGAGTCGAGAAAGCGGCGCGCATTCTTCGGCGTGTCCATCGGCAGATAGCAAATCACATCGCACAACGGATAGTTCTTGCGCACCTCGTAGCCCGACGGCGAGAAGAAGGTGAGCAACATCTTCTTGTGGAGCACGTCGCGGATGAGTTCGATGAGCGGACGCGCCTGCTCAAATTCGCCGAGCGACGACACATGAATCCAGATATATTTCTCCTTCGGGTCTACTTTTTCGGCAAGAGTGGCAAACGTGCGTGCCTGACCGTCCTTAAGGAGGCGGGCTTTCTTGTTGTTGAGCGCAGCAACGGCTACGCCTGCAGAATAAAGGGATATGCCCAGGTTATATAGTGGATTCATAAGTGATAGTGTTGGTAAGTTTCTATTCCGGCTGCTTGATGTTGGCAATGCCGCGGCGGATGCGACGGATTGTCTCCTCTTTGCCAAGCAGTTCGGTGATGTCAAACATGTGTGGACCTTTACATTCGCCAACGACGGTGAGGCGGAACGCATTCATCACGTTGCCCATGTGGTAGCCGTTGTCGGTGATCCATTTCAGCACAATTTCTTCCGACGGAGCGGAGGTGAAGTCGCTGATGCCTTCGAGCACACCGATGAGTTGCTCCATCAGTTCAGGCATACCCTCTTTCCAGCGCTTGCGCACGTCCTTCTCGGCGTAGGTCTCAGGCGCTTCGAAGAAGAAACGCGACTGCTCCCAGAGGTCGCGCACAAAGTTGATGCGGCCTTTCACGAGAGCCACCACGCGAGCCACATACGCCTTGTCGGCATCGGCGTGACCGTGGTCGGCAAGGATAGGCATATAGAGGTCGGCGAGACGCTCGTCGCTCATCTCCTGCAAGTATTTATGGTTGAACCATTTGCCCTTTTCAAAGTCGAACTTTGCGCCGCTCTTCGAGCAATGCTCGAAAGAGAAGAGGCTGATGAGTTCGTCAATCGACAAGATTTCCTGGTCGTTGCCCGGATTCCAACCAAGGAGAGCAAGGAAATTGATTACAGCCTCAGGCAGATAGCCCGATTCGCGATAGCCCGAAGAGATTTCGCCCGATTTCGGGTCTTTCCACTCCAGCGGGAACACTGGGAAGCCGAGGCGGTCGCCGTCGCGCTTCGAGAGTTTGCCTTTGCCGTCGGGCTTGAGCAGCAATGGGAGGTGGACAAATGCTGGCATCGTGTCGGTCCAGCCGAATGCCTCGTAGAGAAGCACGTGGAGCGGTGCCGACGGCAACCACTCTTCGCCGCGGATTACGTGGGTAATCTGCATCAGGTGGTCGTCGACGATGTTTGCGAGGTGATAGGTTGGGAGGTCGTCGGCTGATTTGTAGAGCACCTTGTCGTCGAGGATTGACGAGTTGATAACCACTTCGCCGCGCACGAGGTCGTTGACCTTCACGTCGCGGTCTGGCTGCACGAGGAAGCGCACCACATACTTCTCGCCGCCGTCGACGAGGCTCTTCACCTCCTCCGCTGGCATGGTGAGCGAGTTGCGCATCATCATACGTGTGTAGGCATCATATTGGAAATTCTTTATCTCCGCACGCTTTGCCTCGAGTTCCTCAGGGGTGTCGAAAGCGATGTAAGCCTTGCCGTTGTCGAGCAGTTGACCTACATACTTGCGGTAGATGTCGCGTCGCTCCGACTGGCGGTAAGGTCCGAACTCTCCGCCTTCGCGCACACCTTCGTCAAACTTGATGCCGAGCCAAGCAAAAGCCTCGTTGATATAGTCTTCTGCTCCAGGCACAAAGCGGTTGGAGTCGGTGTCTTCGATGCGAAGGATGATTTTGCCGC
Organism: Eubacterium sp. CAG:180; assembly: GCA_963590405.1. Taxonomy (GTDB): domain Bacteria; phylum Bacteroidota; class Bacteroidia; order Bacteroidales; family Muribaculaceae; genus Limisoma. Next base: position 11,237 of record CAVAPE010000035.1, read on the forward strand.
CGTGACGGCGCGCAAAGAGGTAGTTGAACAATGCCGTGCGGACGCCGCCGATGTGGAGAGGTCCTGTTGGTGACGGCGCAAAGCGAACTCTGACTTGTCTTTCCATTTTACAAGGGATATATTGCTGTTTTTTTATTCTATATACAAATGCGGTGCAAATTTAGCATTTTTTTTTCGTCCGAAGCCTATCAGCGGCGGTAATTCACACGTTGTGAGCCATCGGAGCAGCAATAATAAAGATTGTAACGTATGGATTTCGAAGTGGTATTGACCCAAATGGTCGCTTTGTTTATGCCTGTTGGCGCGGGATAAGATGTTATGGCTGAGGCGCCTGACCGGTGCCGCCTTCCTGAAGGTCGCGCACCTTGGCTTTCACCTTACTCTTGTCGAAGCCCTCGCCATAGACCGTATTGACGTTGCCCTGCGAAACGAAGGCGTTAGGGTCGATGGAATAGATGATGCGGTAAACCTGCAACGCCTCCGACTTGCGACTGAAAATCAGCAACATCTTCACCTCCTGCTTGGTGTACCAGCCCGTACCGTCGAGCACCGTGCATCCGCGATGCGTCTCGGCGTTGATGGTGGTGGCTATCTCGCTCCATTTCTTTGAGAACACAGAGAACTGCACTGCCTGTTTGTTATTGTTCACCACGAGGTCAGTCATATAAGAAAGGAAGATGAGCACCACATAACCGTAGACCACGGCTTCGATGTTGTATTTGATGAAGTACGACGATGAAATCACAAACAGGTCGACATACAAAATCATACGCCCCACCGATACTTGGCGATACTTCGACACCATGGCAGCCACGATGTCGGTGCCGCCAGTACTTCCGTTGTGGGTGAACGCCAGACCAGTGCCCACGCCACATAGCACAGCGCCGATGATGCAACTGAGCAGGATGTCGTGCTCCAGGAATACAGGATAGACCTTAAACACCATCTGCGCAATCAGCATGAACACACTGAGCATCGACGCGCCGTAGATTGTCTTCAGCACGAAGCCGCGACCCACAATCTTATAGGCAATCGAGAGCAAGATGACGTTGAGAGTATAGAAAGAATAAGCCACAGGAATCCCCGTCTTGAAGAAAATCAAGGCGGCGATGCCGGCAAGTCCTCCCGTGATTACCCCGTGAGGCAGTATAAATCCGCAGAAACCGACGGCATAAAGTATCAGACCCACAGTGATGTAACTGTAATCCTTTGTCGTGTGCCATACGGCCTCTCTTGTAATTTTCATATCGTGTTCAAATTTTTGCAAATTTACACATTTAATTCATTCCGCCGTTATCGGAAATTATTAATTATTTGAGAAATTTCAAAAATGTCGTTTTTGGACAAGTGTTCGGCTACGGGGAGGCTCACATACTCACCAGCGAGGCGCTCAGTGGCAGGCAAGGCAATGTCGGCAAGATGGGGATAGCAAGGCTGCATGTGGGGCGGCACGGCATAGTGGATGTCGGTCTGCACACCGTTGTCGGCAAGGTATTGGCGGAAATCATCGCGACGACCGTCGCCGACGAGGATTTCATACTGGTGCCACACGTTGCCGTCGAGCATCTGCGGCTTGGTGATGAGCGGATGGCTGATGGATGCGTCGTAGGCGGCAGCATTCTCGCGGCGGCGTGCCGTGATTTCGTCAAGGTGGCGGAGTTTCACGCACAGAGCCGCTGCCTGCATCTCGTCCATGCGGCAGTTAAGTCCTTGGTAGATGTTGTGATAGCGGCGATCAGCGCCATAGTTGGCGAGCGCATTGACAGCCGAGGCGAGTGTTTCGTCGTTAGTAGTGACTGCGCCAGCATCGCCCAGTGCGCCGATGTTTTTCGTAGGGTAAAAACTGAAAGCCGCAGCATCGCCGAGACCTCCAGTAGCATGCGTGTCCCACAAGCCCTTGTCGGCAGCCGTTGCGCCGATGGCCTGCGCATTGTCCTCGATGATTTTCAGGTTGTGGCGGCGCGCAATGTCGACCAACGATTGCGACCAGCAAGGCGAGCCGTAGAGGTGCACCACCATGATGGCACGGGTGCGCGGCGAGATGCGTTGCTCAAGGAGCGAGAAGTCCATGTTGAGCGTCGACGGGTCGGCATCGACCAGCACAGGGCGCAGACCGTTGTCGCTGATGGCAAGCACCGAAGCGATGTAGGTGTTTGCCTGCACAAGCACCTCGTCGCCATCAGCCATCACGCCCAACTCCTTGTAGGCGCGGATGATGAGGCGCAAGGCATCAAGACCGTTGCTGCACGCCACGGCATACTTGGTGGAGCATAGGGCAGCAAGCCGTTGCTCCAGTTCGGCAGTGTATTTGCCGTGGAGATACCATCCCGACTCAAGGATGTCGTTGAGTGCGGCGGCAATCTCAGCGTTGTAAGGGCGGTTGATGTCGCGCAACGGAAGGAAAGGATATGTTTTGCTCATTTTCGTTTGTCAGCAGTAAGACGTAGAAATTCATCATAGTTGCGCACATAATCGTCGGGGTCGTAAGTGTCCGACGCGAGGGTCAGGCACACCGAGCCCGAAGAGAAGTTGCGCAAGCCCACCCAGATGCCCGGAGCCACATAAAGTCCTGTGTTGGAGCGGTTGAGCGTCACGGTGAGTTTATTTTTGCCGTCGTCGATTTCGAGGTCGAAACTGCCGCTCGCAGCGATGACAAACTGGTGGCAGTTGTGGTGGCTATGACCTCCGCGGTCGGTGCCGCCCGGCACGTCGTAGAAATAGAACACCCGGCGCACTTCAAAGGGAAATCCGTCGCCGTTTTCCACCACTGAGAGGTTACCGTTTTCGTGGTGATGGCGGTCGAGAGTGATGAGCCGGCAGTCGTTGATGCTGGCGGTGGCGTGGGAGTTACTTTTCATCGGACAGTGCTTCTTTATATAGGTTGAAATCCTCGATATAGTCGTTGGCATCGTAGGGCGTAGAGGCAAGAATCAGCGCGAGGGAGTTGGTCGAGAAATTGTCGAGTTCGCGCCACATCATGCGCGGCACATAGAGTCCGTAGTAGGACCGCGCCATGTGGTAGCGGCGCTCCTCCGTGCCGTCGTTGAGCACGATGTCGAAACTCCCCGACAGCGAAATTATCAATTCTTCCTGCTTGTGAAAGGCGTGCCCGAAACGCTTTTTGCCGCCAGGCACGTCGTAGACCCAATAGGTGCGCGCAATGGTGAACGGAAGGTCTGCCCCGTTTTCCACAAACGAGAGGTTTCCGCGCGGATCGCAGATCACTGGAAAATCGATTTGCTTAACTTTCTCAAAACCCATAGTGCAACGGTTGTTTTTGGTTTGCTTCCACAAAGTAAGGATTTTTCCGCCAATCCTCAAAATCATAAAAGAGCGTCAGCGATTAACGTATGCGGTTAAACATTGTTAATAAGCAGGGCAAAGCCACCGTTTACAAAGCCAGAACAGGATTTTTTTGCGTATTTTTGTGAGAAGGATGAAAAATGTTTTTGACTATTAAAACGGGAGATAACCAAGTGATGAAACAACTGCAGCACATCATACTTGTTATTCTACTGATGTCGATAGCGTTTGCCGACAACCAGCCTATGCGGGCGGTCAACACCGACGGCAACGACATCGATACCACTGCCGACACCTTGTCGGCGCAGATGGACTCTGCAATCAACAAATTTGTAAACTCAAAAGCCATGGCAGGCGCCACCGTGGGCATCTGCGTGATGGACATCCAGTCGGGTCGCACCGTGGCTTCATATAATCTTGAACGCCAACTCACGCCAGCATCGGTGATGAAACTCGTCACCTCGGCGGCAGCGCTCAAGCAGTTCACCCAAAACTACCATTTCCGCACACGCCTTAAAATCACTGGGCAGGTGGATGAAGACGGAGTGCTCAACGGCGACGTCATCGTGGAAGGCGGCATCGACCCAACGCTCGACTCCAAGCATTTTGCCGAGGGTCGCACGTCGTTTATTTCCTCGGCGGTTGACAACATCGAGTTTTGGGGCATAAAAGCAATCAACGGCTCCATCCGCGCCGAAGAAAAGATACAACCACACAACGCCGTGCCTAAGGAATGGCTCGACGACGACGTGGCAGAGGACTATGGCGCTGGCGTGCATTCGCTCAACTACAACGACAACTTGTTTTCGTTTGTAATCGACACCTCTACGGGGCGTGCCGTGGTGGTCGACACCGTGCCACATCTGCGTTCGCTCGAAATCGACAACCGCATGACCGTGGTTAAGCGCGGACGTTTCAGCCCAATTATCCATCGCAAGAAAAACAGCAATAAGGTTACGCTCAGCGGCGCGCTCCGCCAGATGAACGAGCCGATAGAAGCCATAACCACGATGCCGCACCCGGCAGAGGGACTTTGCGCCGACCTGAAGGAAACGCTTGAGGGCGAAGGCATCCCTGTGAGGGAAAAGACGGTGCGCACCGACGGCGAAACGACGCAGATAATGTCGTACGAATCGCCAGTGCTCCCCGAAATCCTGCGCTCGCTGCTCTTCCGCAGCGACAACATGTATGCTGAGTCGATGCAACGCAAACTCGGCGAGGTGGTCAATGGCGAACCTACGCGCGAAAACGGGTCGAAGATGGTCACAAAGATTGTGAAACAGTGGGAGATTTCCACCGACAACGTTACGCTCTACGACGGCAGCGGACTAAGCCGCAGCAACAAACTCACGCCGCTGTTTCTTGCCAGTGTGCTCCGCTCGGCGGCACGCGACTGGCAAACTGGCAGCCTCTTCCCCACCCTGCTACCCCACGCCGGCGTTGACGGCACGGTGCGCAACCTGCTCAAAGGCACGAGCCTTGCGGGCAACATTGCGCTGAAATCGGGCAGTATGACTGGCGTGAGGAGTTACGCTGGCTATTTCCCAGCCACTAAGCCGCGCTACGCCGTGGTGCTGATGACCAACAACTATCATTGCAACTACGAGCAACTCTTTGGTGCCATCCAACAACTGATGCTCGGCATGTTTGAAAATATTGAAGTAACCAACAACCAAACAAACCAACCATCGCTATGAAAACAACCATACAACAGATGCTCGCTGAGGCATACGAACTCGAAGGTATGCTTCTCCTCGCCGACAACCGCGGCGACGACACGCCTGAATATGTGTACACCGCCATTGGCGAAAAGATAGACCGTCTGCGCTCGCTCGCCGTGCTGGCAAAGCCTGCGAAGGACGACGTGGACGACGACGTTATCGGAGTGACTGGGTTGGGACTGTTTGAAGCCGCCCAGACTACCGACCCCGACTCGTTTGCCGGCAACTATACGCACGAAGTAAAATTGTCGCAAGGAGACGACCCCGAACAGTTGTCGCTGATGATCGACAGCGAATCGGAGGAGGAAGAAGAAGGAACAGTCATACTGGAAACTGACGAAGAACCGATCATAATGGCTCCCGATGATGGGCCAGTCGTAATAGAGACTCCAGAAGAACCTGCCAAAGAGCCTGAGCCAGAAGAAGCGATTGCTCCGAAGGAAGAGGACACCGCCGACGAAGAGGAAGATGGAGAAGTCTACAAAGAGGATGAAGAAGTCGAGGAGGTGGTTGAAGTGCCAATCGTTGATGCCGAGCCGGAAATGGAGACAGAACCTGTACGCCTCGACGAAATGCTGCAGCGTAGCAAGTCGAAAGACCTGAAGGCGGCGTTTTCGCTCAACGACACGTTCCGTTTCCGCCGCGAACTCTTCTCCAACAGTGGCGCGGAGATGACCGATGCGCTTCACCTCGTAGAGGCGATGCAGAGTTTCGACGAGGCTGAGGACTATTTCTATGGCGACCTCGGCTGGGACCGCGAGTCGGACGATGTGAAAGATTTTATGGCTATAATAAAGAATCATTTTCTATAATAGGTAATGGCACAGAAACCAACAGCAGAAGCGGGCACGCTCTACGTGGTGCCTACGCCGGTGGGCAACCTCGACGACATGACAGTGCGTGCCGTGGAGGTGCTCAAGTCGGTCGACACCATCCTTGCCGAGGACACGCGCACCAGCGCCGTGCTGATGAAGCATTTCGGCATACAGACGCGCATGCAGAGCCACCACAAATTCAACGAGCACGAAACGGCTGCCGCCGTGGCGATGCGACTGAAGGGTGGCGAACGCATTGCCCTTGTGTCGGACGCTGGCACGCCAGCCATCTCCGACCCTGGCTTTATGCTTGTGCGCGAATGTCGCCGCATTGGCGTGAAGGTGGAATGTCTGCCAGGGGCAACGGCGTTTGTGCCGGCGCTGGTCGACAGCGGTCTGCCTTGCGACAAATTCTGCTTCGAGGGTTTCCTGCCGCAGAAAAAAGGTCGTGCCACACGCCTTGCCGAACTGAGCGAAGAGCCGCGCACCATAATCTTCTACGAGTCGCCTCTGCGCCTTGCCAAAACCCTCGCCCAACTGGCGGAAGCCTTCGGCGCTGAGCGTGAGGCAAGTGTGAGCCGTGAAATCTCGAAACTGCACGAAGAAACGATACGGGGTACGTTAAATGAACTTAAAGAACACTTTTCCGTAAACGAACCGAGGGGTGAAATTGTTATAGTTGTGTCGGGCAAGAAAGAAGAGAAAGGCTCGACGAAAAAAGACAAGTATGCACAATTTAAGAATGTAAAAAATCAGAATTTGCTATGAAGAAAATAATGATTTTCGCACTTGCCTTGGCAGGCGTTATGGTAGCCTGCAACGGCAAATCAGGATCGGAAACCGATTCTACGAATGTTGACCAAACCGACATTTCGAGTGTTGAGGGTCAGCGCGATAGCCTGATGAACCTTATCGGCGACATCAGCCAAAACCTCATTGAGGTGAACCGCATGGAGAACATCCTCGTGAGCGGCGATTTCAAGGACACTCCCGACAAGCGTCAGGAAATCATCGCCAACATCTCTGCACTGCGTCAGGAACTCGACGCACGCAAGCAGGCTCTTGAGGAACTGGAAAAGAAACTGAAATCGTCGAACGCATATACTTCCAAACTCCAGAAAACAATCGAGTCGCAGAAGCAACTCATCGAGGAGCAGTCAGAAAAAATCAAACAATTGGAGGACGCTCTTGCCGATGCCAATGTGAAGATTTCCGACCTCAACCAGAATGTTGAAAGCCTCAACACTCAGGTGTCGAACGTAACCGAGGAGCGCAACGCCGAAACGCAGCGTGCCGACAAGGCTACCGACGAACTCAACACATGCTACTATGTGTGCGGCACAAACAAGGAGTTGAAGGAGCACAAAATCCTTGAGAAAAAATTCCTCGGCAAGACAAAGACAATGGAAGGCGACTTCGACCACTCATACTTCACCAAGGCCGACAAGCGCAACCTCAGCGAAGTGAAGACCTACGCCAAGTCAGCCAAGTTGATGACGTCGCATCCAGCCGACTCCTACAGCATCGAGACCGAAAACGGTACGGCTGTGGTCAAGATTAAGAATGCCAGCAAGTTCTGGGAGAAATCCAACTTCCTGGTAATTCAAACGAAATGATAGCCATTCCTTGAATTCTTCCCCAGAATTCATGGCTATCTACATTCCCCATTTTTATAGAATCAGTGGTGCCGTGCATGTGAATGTACGGCATCACGCTTTTTATATACCTATTTTTGTAAAATTGCAGTAACAACTTAGAAAAAAGGTTGATTATTAGAAATCAAACAATTATATTTGCAGCGATAACGCATTCGCTTTTTCTATGATTTAAGAAATTGTCAAAGACTAACCATTGAAGATTAAACAATTCTAAATATCAATTTTATGAAGAAACTCTATTCTCTAATTCTGACGACCTTGTTGGCTACGACAGGCTTCAGTGCATCAGCCATTACCTATGAGGCTCTTGACCCAACAGCAGTAAAGGAAGGCAAATATGTCATCACTGCTGAAAACTCGGGTAAGTACTACATGATGAAAAACGAGACTTACTCGAGCTACTACGTTACTGCAACAGAGACCACTCTCGACGGCACGGAAACGCCAACCGACGACTACATCTTCACCATCGCAAAGTCGGGTGAAGGCTACACAATCCAAGGCGCAGACGGCAAGTATGTAAACATCACCAAAAATGGCACAAAGTACAACCTTACTGTAGGCAACGAGACATCCGATGCTGTCTGGGCATTTACCGACAACAGCGGCAAAACCGAGGCTAAGTATGGAACATACGACTATTTCATGTCGTTTATGCTCTTTAAATCGAAAACTCCTGAATTTACTACAGGAAGCAAAGACAGCGACATTCGCCCAACGTTCTACTACATTGGCGACTACACTCCAGCAGAGGAAACAACTACGAAGGTAGCATCAATCGCTGAATTCATCACCAATGGTGAAGCCGGCACTACCACTACTATGGAATTTACCTGCCCTCTGTCGGTAGTTTACCAAAACGGACAAAACCTCTACGTAACCGACGGTACCAACGGTATGCTCATCTATGGCAAGACTTCGGCTACCTACGTCAATGGTCAGGTATTTGCCGCTGGCGTGAAGGGTACATTCAAGAACTACAACGACACTTACGAGTTGCTCGACGCCGAACTCACTGAGACGACCGAGGGTGCCACCTGCCTTGCTGAGAAACTCACCATCGACCAGATTACATCGGCAATGCAGAACAACTACGTGTACATCACCGACGCTACATTTGCCGGCGACTCATCGAATGGCTACACTCTTAAAGACGCTACCGGCACAGTAGTGCTCTACAACAAAGGGTTCTGCGAACTCCCAACCACTGATAAGGTATACGACGTAACTGGCTTCGTGTCGTACTTCAAAAAGACATTGCAAATCCTCCCTATCGCTTTCGACGAGAGCGGTGCTGACGAGGTGTTCGACCCTGCAATCTCAGTCAACGGCACAATGACCTCTGAGGGCAAATACAAAGGCGCTGTAACAGTTACTGTCCAATTCCCTGAGGAGACTGCCACAAGCATGACAATCACCGTGACAAAGGACGGCACTTCTGTTGAAACCCAGGCTACTACCGACTGGACCCAGACCTACGAGACCGCTGGCAAGTACACCATCACAGCAGTTGCTACCGACGGCACAAACTTCTCTAAGGAGAACACTGTTGAATTTGAAATCTTAGACGAGGAAGCATCAGAGGTTCCTGATCCTTCAATCAAAATTACTGGTTTGAAGGACGGTGACAAATATGTAGGCGGCGTAGACGTGGCTATCGACCTTCCTGACGGCGCAGACAGCATGCTTATCGTTGTGAAGAAGGACGGCACAGAAATCGACGATGTTGAAGCAACAGCCGACTGGACGAAGAAATACTCCGAGACAGGCAAATATGTTGTAGAAGCAGTTGCTGTTGCTGGCGAAGAATTTTCGGAAGGTGTTAGCGCTGAATTTGAGATTGCCGACGACGGAACAGAATCTGTAGAATTTGTTCTCGCAACTTCAGTAGACCAATTGAAGGAAGGCTCAAAAGCATTGTTTGTATGCAAGGACGGCGACAACTACTACACATTGTCGACTACCCACGATGTTTCAACTGAAGCAAAACAATACGTAAAGAGCACCAACGTAGACGTTACAGAAAACAAAATCACTGAAATCGGCACTGACGTGGCTGACTTCACAATCGGCAAATCTGGTGAATACTTCACATTCTACAGCGAAGATATGACAGACCAGGACGGCAACGCAAATCCTGGCTATATCTGCTCTTACAGCAGTTCAAAGAACGCCCTCGGCATTCAGACTGAACTCGCCGACAACGGCAAGTGGGCAGTGACTATCTCCGACAGCCAGGCTACAGTATTGGCTCAAGGCGAATACGACCGCAACTCTTTGATGTACAACTACAACGCATTCCGTTGCTACAACCCGACAACTACAGGCATCAAGACTTCATTGTCAATCTACGTGCTCAGCACATCGTCGGTAAGCAAAGTGGCAAGCGACAACGCCAAGATTGTTGCTACAACAGGCGCAGTCAATGTTTATGCCGACAACGCCCGTGCTGAGGTCTACACTCTTACAGGCGCTAAGGTTAACTCTACAATGGTCAACGGCGAAGCAACTATCAACCTCGCTGCTGGTCTCTACATTGTACGCGTAGGCAACACAGTTGCCAAGGTGATTGTAAAATAAGCAATCCACACATCTCTATAACTGGAAAGCCGGGCAGTTGCAGCCCGGCTTTTTTTGTTGGTTACGGATGTTTTCGCTATCTTCGGACAAAATTTTGAACAAGGATGAAAATCAAGAATATATTCAAGTCGCCGGAGAAAGTCGTATGGACGGGCTTTGGCGCATCGGTGGCAGCACTGGTGATTTACGGAGTGATGTTTGCCACAATCGGCGTATTGTCGTCGGCTGTGATGCAGGTGATGTGCTGGCTCGTGTTGCTGCTGTCGCTCGCAGGCATGGCAGTGTCGGTGTGGGGTATGTCGATGTGGACGCTCCTCGACACCCCTAAGTGGATGCACTATGCGAGCATCGGCGTGAGCGTGGTCAACATCCTCTTTCCCCTACCCTCTGTGGCTTATATGCTTATCAGCACCTATGTGGCAATGCTCGGGTAACAAAAAAGGCTACGCCGCTGAGGGCATAACCTTTCTTGATTTTTAAAAACAATTATTATTGATCTGCTTACTTAGCAAGCGAAGTAGCAACGTCAACGGCGCAAGCCACTGTGCAGCCTACCATTGGGTTGTTACCGATGCCGAGGAAGCCCATCATCTCAACGTGAGCAGGTACTGAAGAAGAACCAGCGAATTGAGCGTCAGAGTGCATACGACCCATAGTGTCGGTCATACCGTAAGAAGCAGGACCGGCAGCCATGTTGTCTGGGTGAAGTGTACGACCTGTACCACCACCTGATGCTACTGAGAAGTAAGGCTTGCCAGCGAGTGTGCGCTCTTTCTTGTAAGTGCCTGCAACTGGGTGCTGGAAGCGTGTAGGGTTGGTAGAGTTACCAGTGATTGACACGTCAACGCCTTCTTTCCACATGATTGCCACACCTTCGCGAACGTCGTCAGCGCCGTAGCATTTCACTTTTGCACGAGGACCTTTTGAGTAGGCAATTTCTTGAACCACCTTGAGGTCGCCAGTGAAGTAGTCAAACTCAGTCTGAACATAAGTAAAGCCGTTGATACGTGAGATAATCATAGCGGCATCCTTGCCCAAACCATTGAGGATTACGCGGAGAGGCTCTTTGCGCACCTTGTCGGCCTTAGCAGCGATTTTGATGGCACCTTCAGCGGCAGCAAACGACTCGTGGCCTGCGAGGAATGCGAAGCATTTTGTTTCCTCACGGAGCAAACGGGCAGCGAGGTTACCGTGACCGAGACCAACCTTACGGTCGTCGGCAACAGAACCAGGGATGCAGAATGCCTGCAAGCCGATACCGATTGCTTCAGCAGCGTCGGCAGCGTTTTTGCAACCTTTCTTCAACGCGATTGCGCAACCTACAACGTAAGCCCACTTAGCGTTTTCGAAGCAGATAGGTTGAGTTTCCTCACAAGTTTTGTAAGGGTCGATGCCAGCAGCGTCGCAGATGGCATTTGCCTCTTCAATATCTTTGATACCGTTTTCGTTCAGAGCTGCAAGGATTTGCTTGATACGACGGTCTTGGCTTTCAAATTTTACTTCTCTAATCATAAAGCGGTCCTCCTATTATTCTTTACGTGGGTCAATATATTTAACTGCTTCATCGAAACGACCGTAGTGGCCTTTTGCTTTTTCGATAGCCTCTTTAGGATCCTCGCCGTTTTTGATCATTTCCATCATCTTGCCGAGGTGGATAAACTCATAGCCGATAACTTGGTTTTCTTCGTCGAGAGCCATGCGTGTGCAGTAGCCTTCTGCCATTTCCAAGTAGCGTGTGCCGGTCTTTGTTGTGCCGAACATTGTACCAACTTGGCTGCGGAGACCTTTACCAAGGTCCTCGAGAGAAGCGCCGACAGCCAAACCACCCTCAGAGAAGGCAGACTGTGTGCGGCCGTAAACGATTTGGAGGAAGAGTTCGCGCATTGCTGTGTTGATAGCGTCGCAAACGAGGTCGGTGTTGAGAGCCTCAAGCAATGTCTTGCCTGGAAGGATTTCCGAAGCCATTGCAGCAGAGTGAGTCATACCGGAGCAACCGATAGTCTCTACCAAAGCCTCTTGGATGATGCCGTCCTTCACGTTGAGTGTCAGTTTGCAGGCACCCTGCTGAGGAGCACACCAGCCGATACCGTGGGTAAGGCCGCTAATGTCTTTGATTTCTTTCGAACGCACCCATTTGCCCTCTTCAGGGATTGGAGCGCAAGGGTGGTTGGCACCCTTCTTAACGCAGCACATTTGCTGTACTTCATGAGTGTAAATCATAATGCGTCTTTAATTTAGTTCAATTAAAAATGATTCTATCTAATAAATATATTTCCTGAATCAATCAGTAGTAAATTCATTGTAAGGATTGGGAAATCAGCCCTCCAGCCAATTTCCCTACAAAGATAGTGCAAGACGAGGGAATAGCAAAACAAACTTGTTTGATTTTGCATTTCCGAGGCGCAGCTACCTCACCGATGCCGCACCCGACATCACCCTCACGCTCCTCAACGAGTTCCT
>CAVAPE010000036.1:0-23526 GCA_963590405.1 Eubacterium sp. CAG:180
GCCTTGATGGCATCTTCAGTAGAAGATACTGCTTCACTTTTGATGGTCTTAACATCGATTTCATCGAGTTTCTTCACAAAAAGCTCACGGTCCTCGGTGTCCATAATCGCTTGGACGGGTGTTCCGAGCACTTCAACGTTATATTTTTCGAGGATACCGTTTTGATACAAGTCCACGCCGCAGTTCAGCGCAGTTTGACCGCCGAATGCTAGTAAGATACCTTGAGGACGTTCTTTTGCAATAACCTTTTCTACAAAGAACGCGGTCACTGGCAAGAAATAGATCTTATCAGCAAAACCTTCCGAGGTCTGAACCGTTGCGATGTTTGGATTAATAAGGACAGTTTCAATTCCTTCCTCTTTCAGTGCCTTCAAGGCTTGGGAACCAGAATAATCAAATTCGCCGGCTTCACCAATCTTCAGGGCTCCAGACCCCAAAAGTAAGACTTTCTTTATATTTTCCTTTTTAAGATTTGACATTGTCTGAATGTTTTGTGGGTGTTACAACAATTTGATAAAGTCGTCAAAGATAAACTCTGTATCCAACGGTCCGCTACATGCTTCCGGGTGGAATTGTGCAGAGAAGAATGGTTTCGTTTTATGACGAATACCCTCATTTGTCTCGTCATTCATGTTGACGAACAAAGGTTCCCAATCAGAGCCCAATGTGCTACTGTCTACTGCGAAGCCGTGGTTCTGCGACGTGATAAAGCATCTGTTTGTACCGACTTGACGCACTGGCTGGTTATGGCTGCGGTGACCGTATTTCAATTTGTATGTTTTTGCACCCGATGCCTTCGAAAGCAATTGATTGCCCATACAGATACCACAGATAGGCTTATCCCCTGACAATGCCTTTCGGATATTTGCTACTGTTGTATCTGCCATATCTGGGTCGCCTGGACCATTTGAGATAAACAACCCGTCATAATTTATCTGTGAGAAATCATAATCCCATGGCACTCTTACGACCTTAACTCCTCTTTTCAATAGGCAGCGGATGATATTGTTTTTCGTGCCGCAATCAACCAAGACAACAGTTTTGTCTCCTTCGCCATATGTAATTGGCTCTTTGCAGCTAACTTTAGCCACAAGGTTGTCTTTGTTAGGATCATGGAAATCCAGCTTTGCTTCTCCGTCAATAAAAATACGACCAAGCATTGAGCCTTTTTCTCTCAACAACTTGGTCAGCGCACGAGTGTCAATTCCATAAATTCCAACAATCTGTTCTCTCTTAAGCCAATCAGCCAAGCTCTCCTTTGCAAGCCAATGACTATATTCCCAAGAATAATCTTGGCAAATCAGTGCTTCACAATGGATTCTTTCACTCTCGAAATAATTGGACATTCCGCTTTCCGCTTCTTGCGGTGGAACGCCATAATTGCCGATTAAAGGGAATGTAGTTACCAGAATTTGGCCTTCGTAAGACGGATCCGTCAAACTTTCTGGATATCCAGTCATTGCAGTGTTAAAAACAACCTCTCCAGAACAAGCCTTTTCAAAGCCGAAGGATTTGCCTTCAAAGACGGTGCCATCTTCCAATTCAAGGATAGCTTTTTTTGTTTCTCTCATATCTTTTTTAGGGATTACTTACCAAATTATCGGTTTGCAAGATTACCATCGAGAAAACCGTACAAAGTTACGGATTTTTTTCTACTCAGGACCAATCCAATTTCATTTTTTAGGATTTTGCTGATATTTTGACATCGTTTCGCATATCCACAAATATGAGAAACGATGTCAATCAATTTGCTAATCACAATTAGCGTTTCATTACTTTCATTGTTTTACCAGCCACGGAAACAAAATAAATTCCAGTTGCATACGCAGACAAATCTATTGTCCCATTACCAGACGGCATCGTTGCATGGAACAACCGATTTCCTTTTAAGTCGAACACTTGCGCTATTGCCGGTTGCGGCAGGCAGAATGTTACCAGCCCTGACAGATTTACATAAAGGCGTACATCATCATTGCAGACATCTTCTATTCCAGCATACTTTGCCAAGAAATCTGCCAATACTTTTTCATCCATTTTCACCGACTCATCGACTACCTCCGAAGAGCCTGAGCCTACTGTATGAACATTTATCACACGTCCCACTTCCGTGCTGTTTTCGCCAAGAATACCATTGTATTTATTTACGCCAGTATAAATTCTAACAAAATCAACGCCTGGCATCTTAACGCTGTTTCCGTCTTTATCCACCGCCCAATCAATATCAATCATAGCACCTTCATTTCTAACAAGATGCTCATCGTCGGAAAAGTTGGGATAGTTGTCGGCATATCCATAATCATACCTCGCCAACACATAATATGGATCATCGTCTGTGCCCTCTTTACGGTAATTGTCTGGTAATTGTGTCCCGACAAAAGTCAATGTGCTTTTATCATCCAACCATTGCGGCCAATGCGGTTGGGTATGGAAAGCACCCATATATTTCACAATGCCAGTGCCGCCTTTGTTGTCATGCCAATTGATGTCTTCTGTGTTGGTCGCCGGATGTTCATAGACAATTTCATAATTGTGTACAGAATTTGCATATTCACTACCCGCAATTTCAAACCATTCATTGTCATCAGGAATGCCATTCTTGTTGATGTCGTAAGCGACCATTATGACACCTGGTTCGCTGCTTCCACCCTTAGTGGTCGACTCCGAAGCTTGGAAAGCATTTCCTTCGACATAGAAATCACGCTTTCCTGTTACGTTAACTATCGTATGGTCAAATCCAACGGTCACATATCCGCCCCAGGCTCCAAGCGTGATTATGGCTTCATCCGGCACCATATATTGGTAGGCTTTCTGAGCCATCACAGCAGCATCGTCACCACTCTCCCACTCAGGCAACACATTGATAAATTGACCAGGTGCCGGCACATAGTCAATTACACGATTATGTACAGGAGTGGCCGCAAATGTCATCAATGAGCCACAAGCCAACGATAATAAAACTTCGATTCTCATGATTCTATTTTTTTATTTCACCTTTAAATGCAAAATGCGCTGGAATTTGTCCAGCTGTTTGTTTCCACTTTAAGAGTCCGTCTTTGCTGAAACAATACACAGTTCCCGATACCACATACGACTTGGCATCCGTCACATAAATATCTTTTGACACAGGATTTACAGCAATGCCATACGGCACTTTTATTTGCTTTTCTGTTCCATCTTTTATAAGGCTGTTATCAACGACTTGCATCTGTTTTGTGTCGACCTTGGCATAAGATACGGTATTTTCTCCAGTCACATAATTCCATTCCGTACTGATTATGTAGAGATAATCATCGTCTTGCCACATATCCGACACTGGAACTTTCATATCCTTGATGATGCTTTTGCTTCGAGGATCGACAACGAACAAATCGGAAGCAAAATCGCCATAATAGTTTCCCCTTGAACTAACCCACAACCGACCTTGCTCATCATGATCAAGACGATGTAGATTGGCTGTGCCGTCAAGAATTATAACATCACACAATTGGAACTTATCCAAATCAATAACAGATATTGTATTGTCATAGTCTGGCTTACGGTATCCTCCTGAATTGGCGACATAAAGTCTGTTGTCTATTACAGTCATTTCTTCTGGCTGATAACCGACTTCTACACTTCCGACTACTTGCATCGACAGAGTGTCGACCTTGAAAACAGCCCCTTTGGGAGCAGACACGTCAACCTGCACTGGGGCGACATAACTGCTTACATATACATAGCCTTTATCGCCGACCACATTCCGACAATTCGGGATGTCAATTTTCGCACACCTCACTGTTGTTGACGCATCCATAACTTCGACCTTATGCGAGCAATTTATCACGGCATACAATTTATTGCCATATACCAGCAAATCGTTACCCACATCGCCGAGTTCTTTCACCACAGACGGATTCTTTTCGGCATAAATGTTGCGATAGTAAGTGCCTTCCTTGTAATTGAAATAGTCAAGTGTCGACTTGTTTCCGCCCATATTGCCCTCATTCAACAGATAAAATCCATCAATATCAGTATATTCGGGTTGAGTGACGTGGATTTTCTCCATATCAATCAACACATCGTCGTTTCTACACGCTTGCAAAAGAACGATAAAAGATAATATTATCAACAACCGCGGTCTCATAAAACGAATCTTAATGACAATTTATAATTACGCCCTGGCATGGGGTAATTATGGATTACCTCGTATGCCTGATTGAAAATATTATTTATCTCTCCAGTCGCCTTCAAATCAAATTTGCGAATATGCCACAATTTTGATATTGACATATCGTGAGTATACCATGGTTGCTCATAATTATATCGGGTGTTCTCCTGCTCATTATAGCGTTCGCCTGTATAGATAAAGCTATAATTTAGTTGCCAACCTTTCCAGTCACCTCTCACCGCTACCGAACCGCTATGAATTGGTGTGTATGGAATTTGGTCGCCATAGAATGTGTCTTCTTCGTTTGTATAGTCTCTCGCTCTTTGGTATGTGTATTGCAAATTAGTGCCTAGTTTCACCTGCCCGACTTTTGCATCAAGGGCAATCGAGGTTTCCAATCCTGCAATTTTAACTTTGCCCAAGTTAATCATTGTCCAACGGAACTGTTGTCCTGTCGGATACGCTATTATCTTATCTGTAACTTTATTGAAATATCCGTCTACCCTAATTTTTATGCTCTCCCAAATTGTGTTGGCAAAGTGTTTTCCATACGCCACGCCCAAATCATATTGCCACGTTTTTTCTGGCAGTAAGTTTGCGTTGCCGATTTCCGTGTAGTACAAATCGTTGAATGTTGGCATACGGAAAATGCGCTTGAAAAAACCAGTTATCACAAAATCGCTACTTGTAATTGGTGTATAGCTAAAAAATATGACAGGCGACAATTCTTTTTTATTTGGTGATGCAGCATAAAGTTTTCGAGAGCGTGTGGACTCTTGAATAAATGTGCCCAACAAACTTGCCTGAGCGCTGAACTTTGTGAAATCGAACGATGATGCTACCGACGCATATTCAGTCCATCTCGTCGGATAAGCGAAATCCGCCAAATCTGCATTCATTTTGTTCATCTGGCAGTCAAATGCCGCTGATACTCGCCACCATTTCTTTATGGTGAACAAGTTTGAAAGAGAAACGTATGCTTCTTGTTGATAATAGTGGTTGTCAACAAATAATTCTCTCGAATCATTCCGCAAGAAGTTGGAATAATCCCAAGCAAATTTACCACTTATACGAAAAGCATAGTATGGGGTAATTCGTTTTTGAAATTCGCCTTGACCAAATGCCGATTTATCTACTTGACGTTCTCCATGACGAAATACATTGTTAACAATAGCCCCAGGAATTCCACGGTCTGACGTATAGAAATATCCATTTACATTCCATTTGCCGCCATGAATTAAACCATACATAGCCAATTCCGTCCGTAATGCCTCGACATCACCATTCTTTCGTGTTGCTGTGGTGTCGTAAGCCACAGTTCCGTCAAGGTTCTTCCTTTTATACCGAAATTTGTAACGACCATTTGCATTGGTATATTCCACATTTGCTGACAATGAAGCCTTGTCAGAAATACGATATTCCCAAAGCACCGAAGGATTAACCAATCCGAAACTTCCTGTCTTGAACTGGACTACCAAGTTGTGCTTTTTCCCATCACTAAATGTCGGTCGACGAGTCGTTATATAAATGGCGCTTGAGGAACTCAAGTCGCGGGCAGTTTGAAATATGTCACTTTTTTGCCCATTATATAACGAAATTGAAGCCACATTGTCTAGGGAATACCTACCCAAGTCCACTTGCCCATTTTGGGCATTTCCCAACTGAATGCCATTGTAGAAAACGCCGACATGATTTGTGCCCATACTGCGAATGTTCACAGTCTTGATGCCGCCTATGCCGCCATAATCCTTCACTTGTACGCCTGTAAAATACCGTAAGGCATCAGCAACCGACTGGCTATTCATTCGTTGAAGGATGGAATCCGAAAGCACTTGAGGTTTCACGATTGTCCGTTCCCTCACGGCGACAACTCTTATATCATGCATCTCCACATGCAAAGAATCATCTGTTGCGGCAAATGCAGAGATGATTCCTGCTGATAATGCAATAATTGTCGTCAATGCTTTGTTCATCACTTTTCTAATTATGATTAGCGTCGTATGCTTCAGCCAATGCTCTCCATAAATTGTCATTGGGGACAGGCGCAACCAGATCTATTGTTTCCTTTGACACAGGGTGCGTAAAACACAAGCGATGTGATTGCAGCGAGATGCCGCCATCGGGATTACTCCGTCGGTCGCCATATTTGAGGTCACCCCTTATCGGGCATCCAATCGCCGACAACTGTGCTCGTATCTGGTGTTTTCTGCCCGTGTGCAACTCAATTTCCAAAAGACAATAATAATCGGTCTTCGACAAGAGCCGATAATCCAAAATCGACTTTTGCGCATTGGAGTCGGACTCATTACTAACATAAGTCTTGTTGTTCCGTTCGCGCGAGACTAAATAATGGACAAGAGTGTCTTGTTCTTTTGGGGGCAAATTGCGAGAAATCGCCCAATAGGTCTTTCTAACACTTCGCTCTTGAAACATCTTGTTCATTCTGGAAAGCGCTTTGCTCGTTTTAGCGAACACGACCAAACCGCATACAGGTCTGTCCAACCGATGGATTACACCACAAAAGACATTGCCGGGCTTGTTATATTTTTCACGAAGATAATCCTTCACCATTTCCGACAAAGGCTTGTCGCCAGTTTTGTCGCCCTGAACAATTTCTCCAGCGGCTTTATTGACAACTATAAGATGATTGTCTTCATATACAATTTCCATATCGAATATTAGTTACCCATTTCGGATATGAATTTGATACGCACCAGTCTTATTTCTTCTTCAGTATAGTCTCCGCCGAGTTCTTTGATTGCCAATTCCAAATCGTCGCTTTCGCTTTCTTTGAAGTATTCTTCAATATCTTCAAGATGGTCTTCGTCCATCACCTCATCAAGGAAGTAATCAATGTTAATCTTTGTACCAGAGTAGACGATCGCCTCTACTTCGTCAAGCAGTTCGTCAAACTCAAGTCCCTTGGATTCAGCCAATTCATCAAGAGCAATTTTTCTGTCAATTCCTTGTATTATCGAAATCTTCAACTTACTCTTGTTCGCAACAGTACGGACACGCAAATCTTCTGGACGCTCAATGTCATTTTCTTCCACGTGGGCTTTGATAACCTTAAGAAACTCTGCCCCATAGCGTTTCGCCTTTCCTGCGCCAACGCCTTGAATAGTTTGAAGTTCCTCAATGGTTATAGGATAAGTCGTTGCCATTGCTTCCAGCGAGATGTCCTGAAATATAACATAAGGAGGCAGCTCAAGCCTTTTTGCCATTTTCTTCCGCAGGTCTTTCAGAATAGAATACAACTCTGGGTCGACAGCGCACGAGCCGCCGCTCTTTATAACGACATCATCAACATCGTCATTATATTCGCGGTCCTCTACAATCTTAAACGATTTCGGATTTTTCAAGAAATCATGACCTGCGGCAGTCACTTTTAGCAGTCCATAATTCTCAATTTCCTTATCCAAATATCCGGCAATGATTGCCTGATGAATAACCGCTCCCAAGAATTTTTCTTTTTCTACATCCTCACAGCCGTATACCTCCAACTTGTCATGTAGATATGATTTTATTTCAGCGGTCGATTTGCCGACCATGACATCGATTACATAATCTGATTTAAATTTTTCCTTCAATGCCAATACCGTCTCAATAACCGCACATAATTCGTCTTTTGCTTCCACTTTTTTCTTTGGATTTAAACAGTTGTCACAATTACCACAATTGTCATCCTTATATTCCTCTCCGAAATAATATAGCAACGTTTTTCGACGACACACCGACGACTCGCAATATGATGCCGTTTCCAGCAGTAATTGCTTGCCTATTTCCTGCTCTGCAATTGGCTTGCTCTGCATAAATTTTTCCAATTTCTGCAAGTCCTTGCTCGTATAGAAAGCCACGCAAAGGCCCTCTCCTCCATCACGTCCAGCCCTGCCTGTTTCTTGATAATAGCCCTCAAGACTTTTGGGAATATCATAATGGATAACAAAACGCACATCGGGCTTATCTATGCCCATTCCAAATGCGATGGTTGCCACAATGACATCCACTTTCTCCATCAAGAAAGCATCTTGGTTTGCGCTTCGTTGGGCGCTGTCCATGCCAGCATGATATGGCAAGGCTTTTATGTTGTTTACAATCAATGTTTCAGCCAGTTCCTCGACCTTCTTGCGACTAAGGCAATAAATTATACCAGATTTGCCTTCGTGACTTTTGATAAACTTTATTATCTCCTTATCAACATTTTTAGTCTTCGGACGAACCTCATAATAGAGGTTTGGACGGTTAAAGGATGACTTAAACACTTTAGCCCCGAGCATGCCAAGGTTCTTTTGTATGTCATGCTGCACTTTCGGTGTCGCAGTCGCTGTCAAAGCGATTACTGGCCGAGAGCCGATTTCATTGATAATCGGACGGATGCGTCTATACTCCGGTCGGAAGTCATGTCCCCATTCCGAAATACAATGGGCTTCGTCAACTGCATAAAAAGATATTGGCACAGTCGACAGAAATTCAATGTTTTCTTCCTTGGTCAGCGACTCCGGGGCAACATACAACAATTTCGTTTTGCCGGAAACTATGTCCGACTTAACTCTTTCGATTGCAGATTTATTCAGTGAAGAGTTTAGGAAATGAGCTATTCCATCGTCCTCTCCAAAGTTTCGCATGGCGTCAACCTGATTTTTCATCAATGCAATCAATGGCGATATCACAATCGCAGTGCCCTCCATCAAGAGAGAAGGGAGCTGATAGCACAACGACTTACCTCCCCCTGTCGGCATTAGAACAAACGTATCGTTTCCCGCCAGGAGATTCTCTATAATTGCCTCTTGATTGCCCTTGAATTTGTCAAAACCAAAATAATTTTTCAGTTCGGCTTTTAAATCAGTTTTAACTGCCATAATATTTCAAATTGAATACAGGTTAGCTATAACAAAGTTATAAACCTAATGACAAAATGCAAAATATTTTTTATATAAAATCAGGCAATAAAATCTAAATTAATTTTTCCCAATTTTTCTGTTGCATAATCTTTGGTTACCCTAAATTTCTTCTCGCCCGATGATGGAGCCTCATACATAGCATCAACCACAATGGTCTCTGTCAATGTGCGCAATCCTCGTGCACCGAGCTTGTATTCTATGGATTTGTCAACAATCAAATCCAACACATCCTCATCAAACTCGAGCGCCACGCCATCCATAGCAAACAACTTTTTATATTGCTTTATAATGGCGTTTTTAGGCTCTGTCAAAATTCTCTTCAGTGCAACCCTATCAAGAGGTTCCAAATTCGTCAGAATCGGCAATCGACCTATGATTTCCGGAATAAGGCCAAATGAGCGAAGGTCTTGGGGTGCGACATAGTTAATGAGATTTTCTCGTTTTTGTTTGCGAGAAACATTGTCCGAACCAAACCCCACTACGTATGTGTTCAAACGTTGCGCAATTTTTCGTTCAATTCCCTCGAATGCACCGCCGCAAATAAACAGGATGTTTTTTGTATCTACAGGAATCATCTTTTGCTCCGGATGCTTGCGCCCTCCTTGCGGTGGCACATTAACTACGGAGCCTTCCAACAATTTCAGCAGACCCTGCTGAACGCCCTCTCCACTAACGTCTCGTGTTATGGAAGGATTGTCTCCTTTTCGAGCGATTTTGTCAATCTCGTCAATAAACACTATACCGCGTTCAGCCTGTTCAACATCATAGTCACAAGCCTGCAACAATCGTACCAACAGACTTTCGATATCCTCGCCGACGTAGCCAGCTTCAGTAAGCACCGTTGCGTCAACAATAGCGAACGGCACATTCAGCAGCTTTGCGATCGTCTTAGCGAGCAGCGTTTTGCCTGTACCTGTCGGACCTACAATAACGATGTTGCTCTTTTCTATTTCCACGCCGTCCTTGTCGACTGGCTGCGACAAGCGCTTGTAGTGGTTATAGACCGCAACCGACAAAAATTTCTTAGCCTGATCTTGACCTATTACATATTGATTAAGATAATCGACAATCTCTTTCGGCTTTGGAATATCCGTCATTTTAATTTGAGGAGCACGCTTTCCAGATTTACCTTTCGACTTTTGTTTCTCATCGCCGAAATATGTTTGCAACATCGTATATGCTTGCTCAATGCAAGAATCACAAATTGCCCCTTTACCATCAATAGTCGGGATAAAGCACAATGCTTCGTTTTCACTTCTGCCACAAAAACTGCAACGTGCACTCTTCTGATTAGCCATCTTTTCTACTTCGTTTCTTTAGTCAGTACATCATCAATCATTCCGTACTCTTTGGCTTCGGCTGATGTCATCCAATAATCACGGTCGCTGTCTCTCTCTACCTTTTCAAACGGCACTCCCGAATGATTTGAGATGATTGTATACAATTCCTTTTTCAACTTTTGAATCTCACGTGCAGTGATTTCAATATCTGAAGCCTGACCTTGCGCGCCGCCCATTGGTTGATGAATCATAACTCGCGAGTGGTTGAGGGCAAAGCGTTTGCCTTTCTCACCAGCGACTAGCAACACTGCAGCCATCGACGCAGCCATGCCCGTGCAGATTGTTTTCACATCACTAGATATGTATTGCATCGTGTCGTAGATTCCCAAACCAGCATATACAGAACCGCCAGGAGAGTTAAGATAGATGGAAATGTCTTTACCCGGATCTGAAGAATCAAGGAAAAGCAATTGAGCTTGGATTACATTTGCTGTATAGTCATCAATCTGAGTACCGAGGAAAATAATCCTATCCATCATCAGACGTGAGAATACATCCATTTGCGCCACATTTAATTGACGCTCTTCTATAATTGTAGGCGAGATGTAGCTACTTGAGATTTTCATATAATCATCAATGGCCAACCCATTAAATCCCATATGCTTTACAGCAAAATCTCTAAATTCATTTTTCATATTAATAGTTTGAATATTCTTAATTATACCTTTTCTCTTACAAAATTAATATATGCCTATTGAAGAAAAAAATTTCATCACTGCAAATTGTACGCACAAACCATTGCTGGCTTTTACAGAATCTGCTGTTCTCTATATCTACCTATTTGGCACGATAATAGAGCGTAGAGCAATTGTTTGAGTCGAAAAGTTTGCGAGCAACGCACATAATCGCATCAGATGTCGTTGCGCGATACTGTTCGACTTCGTGGTTAATCAGGTGTGCATCACCCAACATTTCAAAATAAGCTAGATTGGCCGCGCGCTCTTCATTGCCTATGTTACTGAACAATGTATTCGACTCGAATTTGTTTAAAGCCTTTTCCAATTCATTAGCAGGCACTAACTCTTGTTTGAGTTTTTCAATTTCAGTATTAATGGCAATCTCTACCGTCTCGTACGGCACGCCAGGCAACAGTTGTGCTTTGATTACAAAAAGTCCCGGCTCTACATCTCCTGTTATCGAAGCGTCTATAGAGGCGACCAAATCGCCTTTCGCATAAATGTCGCGATACATTCTCGATGAGCGCCCTGTTGAAAGGATGTCGCTCAACAAGTCGCAGACTGCATAATCAAGGTGTTTGCGACCACACATTCGATAGGCTTTAATTAGCAAATTGTGTGGCACATTCTTTTCTACCTCTTTAAATCTTGGCGCTGTTTGTTCTGGCTCAACTGGCAATATTTTTTTCTCGTAAATGTTTGGCGTTAAATGCGAGAACCATTTTTCAGCCATTAAAAAGAGTTTGTCGGAATCGATATTTCCCACTACCGACAATATTGCATTGTTGGGCGCATAGTGAGTATTATAAAAATCTCGTATCACAGAATGAGACACTTCCTCTATATCGGCAAGGGTCTTCCCAATCACAGGCCAACGATATGGATGCTCTTTATACACCATATCTCGCAATATGTGCCACACATCTCCATACGGAGTATTCAGGCATCTTTGTTTGAATTCTTCCTGTACGACATTCCGCTGCACTTCGACCGACTTATCACTCAATGAGATGTTATGCATTCTGTCAGCTTCAGCCCACAACGCGGTTTCGATATTTGCGACAGGGATAATGTCGTAATAATTCGTTATATCCGTATTAGTCCAAGCATTATTCTCTCCACCAGCCTCAAGCAATACCGAATCAAATTTCGGTATTGCGGAGGTGCCGCCAAACATAAGGTGTTCACACAAATGCGCCAAGCCAGTATGTTCTGGATTCTCGTTCTTGGACCCTACTTTATATAATAGGTTCACAACCGCCATACCCGATGTTGTATGACGGTTGTGAACTATCTTTAGCCCATTTGCTAACGTATGTTGCGCAATGTCAATCATTTCAAGATTGACGCTTTGATAATTTTGATGTCCGATTTAGGTCGGTCGTTACTATCCGTTTCTGCTGTTTGGATTTTGTCAACCACATCCATACCCTGCTCGACCTCTCCAAACACAGTGTAACCCCCATCTAAAAAAGGAGTACCACCAATAGTTGTGTAAATGTCACGTTGTTCCTGCGAGAACTTAAATAACTTGCCTTTTAGAGAATCTTCTGTCTGTTTTATCAATTGCTCTTGAAGGAGTTGAATGCCAGCTGTGTCTCGAGAACGGCGCAAATTCATTATCTCTGTCCTATGTTCTTTTGCCAAGGCTTCAAACACGGCTTGCATTTGTTGGTTTTGCATTGACTTCTCCATACGAACCAATTCAGATTCGTTGTATTTCTTTCCAGTGACAATATAAAATTGCGAGCCTGAAGATTTTTTTTCAGGATTAACAGCATCACCAGTTCTTGCAGCAGCTATTGCACCACGTTTGTGGAACAATGCTGGGGTATTGATTTCATTAGGTATTTCTTCACCGAAATCGTTGGCGCCCAATTGTTGCCCAGCAGATGCGTTTTTTGAAGAGGGGTCGCCTGTTTGAACCATAAAATCCTTGATGACTCGATGAAAAAGCACACCATCATAAGCTCCGGCTTTGACATTTTCAACGAAATTTTTCTTATGACCTGGCGTTAATTCGGACAATGAGACAACAATATCCCCCATTGATGTTTCAAACTTAATCTTCACGGGTTGATTCTCTTCCATGACATTTGCTGTTTTTGTTTTACTCTTTGACACTGACCATGCCGAAACGCAAACAATGGCAACAAATGTCAGTATAAAAACTTTAAAATTCAAATTAAAAACCTTTTGGATAGACACGCTTGTATATGCGTCGGAAATTATTGTCGGATTTGCTAAGTTCCTCTGCTCTTTCCTTATAATCTTCGCCCCATATACTTGCTAAGAGACTTGGCATATAATTTCTATCACGATCCTTCTCGATTGAAGCATCAAGCAATTGAGAAATGCTATCAGCATATTTCTCTTTATTTATAGCTGCCAAATATCGGGCTGTGCTGACAATAAACTGTCCATTTCTGTCGACTTTAATAATATTGTCAATTAAATATGGCATATCCTCGTCGCAATTACCGATATTGTTGGCTATATATTCGTATGTAGCCAAGCCGTCTTCGTCCTTCTTTAATTTTTTTAAAGCCTCTTCGTTCATCAGATTTTTCTTTAAAATTTTCACAAAGATAAAATGTTTTTCTCAAAACTCCGACCCTAAGGACTTGAAATTTTGCCGATGTTCATACGGCGCGCCATATTCAAAAGCAAAAGTCTGGGAGATAGCAGTAGCCACGGACAAACAGATAACGCTGCTCAATGAGTTCGGGCTTAGCGTCCTTACTGCATATCAATGCCATGTAATGACTGCATTATTCTTTTGTCATCTTGTCCATGGACTAATGCTACCGCCGCTTTCAATAATTTCGTTTAACAAACTCAGTTGTCAAGTTTGTGTATCACAAGTCCAGACCGGAGTTTCGGCTCAAACCATGTGGTTTTAGGAGGCATAATATTGCCAGTGTCTGCAATATCAATAATCTGCTGCATTGTAACTGGATATAGAGCCAACGCCATCTTCATTTCCCCACTATCCACGCGTTTCTTCAACTCGCTAAGACCACGTATACCACCGACAAAATCAATTCTCTTGTCACTGCGCAAATCGGTTATGCCAAGAATGTCACGAAGTATCAAATTGGACGATATGGTAACATCAAGTACACCGATTGGGTCTGAATCATTATAGGTACCATTTCGGGCGGTAAGTGAATACCATCTACCACCTAAATAGAGCGAGAAGTTGTGCAATTGTTGCGGCTTATAGACTTCGATTCCTTTATCTTCGACAACAAAATTAGCCTCAAGCAATTTCAGAAATTCTTCTTCGCTGTGTCCATTAAGGTCTCGCACCAACCGATTGTAATCAATCACATTCAGATGCGATGCTGGGAAGCATACTGCCAAGAAGAAATTGTATTCTTCCTCGCCAGTATGGTTCGGATTTGCATCAGCCATCTCCTTCCCGACCAACGCAGCAGCGGCGCTACGATGGTGACCATCGGCAATATACATATTAGGAATCGAAGCAAACGCTTCTGACACTTCCGCAATGGTTTCATCATCATCAATAACCCAAAAGTGATGGCCGAAACCGTCATCGCTGGTAAAGTCATATTCAGGCTTGCCATCTGTCACACGTTTTAACACCGCCTCAAGTTCCTCGTTGTCGGGGAAAGTGAAAAACACAGGCTCTATATTAGCCTTGTTGATGCGCACATGCTTCATTCGGTCTTCCTCCTTGTCGCGACGAGTCAGTTCATGCTTCTTGATATTGCCTGCAAGGTAATCGGCGACGCTCGCTGCAACGACAAATCCATACTGCGTGCGGCCTTCCATCGTCTGAGCATATACATAGTAACAAGGCTTGTTGTCTTGCACAAGCCAGCCATTCTCCTGAAATTTGTGGAAATTCTCCACTGCCTTCGCATAAACCTTGGGGGCGTGTTCGTCTGTTCCCGGAGCAAAATCTATTTCCGGGCGAATAATGTGGTACAACGACTTTTCATTACCAGCAGCCTCTTTTCTGGCTTCTTCTGAATTAAGGACATCATATGGACGGGATGCCACCTCTGTCACCAAATCGACAGGCGGGCGCAAACCTTTGAATGGTCTTACTTTTGCCATAGTATTATATTTTTAGGGTTTTATGATTAAAGGCTACGCCAGCTCTCTACCAACGTAGCCTTTGTTATTTGTTTTATTAGTGTTTGAAGTTTGCACGCACAATTGTCTGCTCACGGTCTGGACCTACAGACAGTATTGTAATAGGCACATTAAGTTCTTTTTCAAGGAAAGCGACATAAGCCTTAAACTCAGCAGGAAATTCTTCCTCACTCTTGATTTTAGTCATACCTTTCTGCCATCCTGGAATTTCTTCATATATTGGCTCAATGCCTTCTTCTATGCTATAAGGAAAATCACGCGTAACCTCGCCATTAACCTTGTAGGCTACGCAAGCCTTAACCGTAGAGAATGTGTCAAGCACGTCGCTTTTCATCATAATCAACTGCGTTACGCCACTAAGCATAATTGCATAACGGAGAGCTACAAGGTCAACCCAACCACAACGACGCTCACGACCTGTAACAGCACCATATTCATGACCAATATCACGAATCTTCTTGCCTGTTTCATCGAAAAGCTCAGTAGGGAATGGTCCGCTGCCCACACGTGTGCAATATGCCTTGAAGATACCAAACACCTCTCCTATTTTGCGAGGAGCCACTCCAAGTCCACTGCAAGCACCTGTACAAATTGTATTGCTTGATGTAACAAATGGATATGACCCGAAGTCCACATCAAGCATTGTTCCTTGTGCGCCTTCGCAAAGCACTCGTTTGCCATCTTCAAGCATTTTGTTAATATAATGCTCGCTGTCAATCAAATCATACTCTTTGAGATAATCAATTGCGCTAAGCCATTTTTTCTCAAGTTCTGAGAAGTCTGAAACTGCATCGAGCATTTCCAACATTCTAAGATGGCGCGACTTAGCAGCCTCGTATTTCTCTGCAAAATTATGGAAGATGTCGCCTACGCGCAATCCGTTTCGACTAACCTTGTCCGTGTATGTCGGTCCGATGCCTTTGCCTGTTGTGCCGATTTTGGAAGAGCCTTTAAGCTTTTCGTTTGCGGCATCAAGAAGTCGATGAGTAGGCATAATCAAATGCGCCTTCTTCGAGATTTTCAGAATTTTCTTGATGTCGACACCGCTTTGCTCCAATGACTCGGCTTCCTCACGGAAAAGCACTGGATCGAGGACAACGCCATTGCCAATTATGTTTACTTGCCCATGCTGGAAAATGCCAGAAGGAATGGAACGCAATACGTATTTCTTCCCTTCAAATTCCAGCGTGTGACCTGCATTAGGACCACCTTGGAAACGCGCCACTGCATCATAGTGCGGCGTCAGCACGTCTACAACTTTTCCTTTACCTTCGTCTCCCCATTGCAAGCCCAAGAGCACATCTACTTTCATAATTATTCTGTTTTTATGTTTGATTAAGTTGTTTTCTTGCTTTGTCGATTGCGACGTTTCTTCCGCTGGCATGTTGAGCAAACGCCATACACATAAAGCGAAATGTAGGAAACTGAAAACGAACCGTATTTGCGTCCGCTGATGTAGTCCATCAGGTCAATGTCCTTCACTTCTTTTATTTTGCCGCATTCTGTACAAATCAAATGATGGTGGTTCCCCGAACTGATGACCTTCTCATAGACAGCCTGATTTGAGCCAAACTGGTGTTTGCGCACCAATCCACACTCAATAAAAAGTTCGATTGCATTATAAATGGTCGATCTACTGACATGATATGAGCGCTCCTCCATTTCATCATAGAGGGCTTCAATGCCAAAATGATCATTGTGTGAGAAAACGACCTCCAAAATCGCGAATCGTTCTGGAGTTCTGCGCAAACGCTTGCTGTCAAGATATTCAGCCAGTTTCGTGCGAGCGATATAATATGATTTGTCTTCCGTCGCAGTCATACCATCACAAAGGTAATTATTTTAGTCTGAATATAATTCAAAAATCGCAACTTATTCAAGACACCATTCTATTTCGTCAGCCACTTGCCGACTAACACGCGACAATGCATCTGTCCCGTTGGCAAATTTCTGCGCCATTTGTTTCGCTTTTGAGGTATCTTTGAGCTTTCGAAGCACAAGCAAATTCATAATCAAGCGCATACCAGCATAACTCGTTGCTTCATCATCTAGCAATGAGAACGCCAATTCCTCTGCCCCATCAACGTTGCGCACAAGGTTTAAACACAGTAAGTCGATCAGCTCTACTGTGTCAGCTTCCGACAGCCATTGTTGGGCTTTTGCGGCTGTAAACTCATCTTGAGGATAAACCATCGTGGCCAATAATCGACTCTCCCTTGTCGAAACATTATGCCACAATTCCTCCGCCAATTCAGCCGATTTAATTTGCTTGGCTGCGACTTGTTCTATCTGCGGAATAGTCAACCCGAAGATTATCTTATATGGGAATCCGACATTGCGAAGGCGGTCAGCAATGACACCATTCCGCAATGCGAAGAAATCACTTTTTATTTGACGAATTATTTCTCTATCCATATCGTTCTTTTTAATTGTAAATAGGGAGCGTGCGCACACGTTCCCTATTTCGTTTTAGATATGTTCTGCCTGCTATTTTGTCAATGGAGAATAATCCTTTGAATAGCGGAGCATTTGATCTACATAACTTTCAGTATAGTCCAGCTTCACATCTGTGATATTGCCTTTCTTGTCGAATATTGGCTTATAAACTGGATTTACAAAACCTTTGTATGGGGCAATGTCAAGTTTAGCATAGCGTTCAAGTACTTCCTTGTGAATTTCTGGATCCACTTTCACTGCATATGTCTCAACAAGATTCTTACCGGCTACGTAGTCGCCTTCCGACTTAATGCGTTGTATTTCTGCCAACAACCGACCAAAAAGGTTGCGCAATTTCTGATAGTCGTTAATCTTGATGTATGTTTTTCCATCGCGCTTGACAAGCTCAATAACATTATCAGCCTTGCCATGCTCGTAGCACCATTTCGAGATGAGTTGACGGTTGCGCATGTGCGCCTCTTCAATGTCTTTACCGTATTCAATGCGCATCAATTGCGTCATTAAGCCGTTCAAGATATACTTGTAATACTCAGCTTTATAGGCATCTTTATTGTCGAGCAAGCCGAGTTCAAGCATTTTAGGGTCAGCCAAATAATAGAGTGCGAACAAATCTGCGCGAGCCTCCTCAAGTGTCGAGCCGTGTTCTTTCAGAGCATCCTCACTCACACCCGGGAGAAGTTTTCCAGACGCATGACCCAGACATTCGTGCAAATCTGTGTGCATATTATCAACGATAAACAAGTATTTGTCCATCAGGTCGCTCGTTTCTTTGTCAATGACAAATTCTTCGTTAAATCCATTACCATGCGATGCCTGGTCGTATGCCTCTGTAATATTTTCCAATGTCACTGATTTTGAGCCATGCGCTGCTCTAATCCAGTTGGCGTTAGGCAAATTGATGCCGATTGGTGTCGATGGATAAGAGTCTCCTGCAAGGATAGCTGTTGTAATAACTTTGGCAGTCACGCCTTTCACCTTTTCTTTTTTGAAGCGAGGATCTACTGGCGAATTGTTTTCAAACCATTGTGCATTGTCGCTGACAACTTCTGTGCGATGGGATGCTTTCTGATTTTTAAAGTTCACAATCGACTCCCAAGCGCCTTTATAGCCCAATGGGTCGCCATAGTTTTCAATGAAGCCGTTGATAAAGTCTACACTACTCACCACATCCTCTACCCAAAGTATCGAGTATTCGTCAAATGTCTTAAGGTTTCCGTCGGTATAGTATTGGATAAGTTTGTCAATATGAGCTTTCTGCTTGTCGTTTTCAGCGAAGGCTTCCGCTTTACGAAGGTTCTCTACAATTTTCTCAATCGCTGCAGAATAGCGACCACCAATTTTATATACTTCTTCGACGAGTTTGCCGTCCTTCTTCACCAATCGTGAATTAAGTCCGTAGGATATTGGCTCATTGGGGTTGTCGGTCTTCTTCATCTGTGCATAAAACTGCTCAACCTCAGCTTGTGTCACGCCGTCATAATAGTTGCACGCTGACGTAAGGATCAAGTCCTGTCCATCTGCTTGATTGACGCGTTTTGCCATTACCGTAGGGTCAAAGATAACAGGAGTGATTTCTTTCAAAAAAGCATCTACCGACTGACCTTTTTGCAGTGGCAATAACTTTTTGGGCAATTTCTTGACTTGCGCCTCAAAGAATGCCTGACTGAAACGAGGCGTAAACTTGTCGGTAGAATAATGGTGATGTATGCCATTAGCAAACCACACTTGTTTCAAATAGAGCAAAAATCCCTGATAGTCGGCTGAGTTCTTGTCTCCTTTATAGTTTTTATAAATTTGCTCAAGAGTTGTGCGGATTGCGAGGTTGTATTTACCGTTCTGGTCCGTCAATATGTCACGACCATAAAGAGCAGCCTCTGTCAGATAGTAGACCAACTCTTTCTGCTTTGTTGTCAATTGGTCGAAGTCTGTTACCTGGTAACGCAACACTTCGATATCTGCAAATCTATCCACTTTGTAATTTAATTCTGAATTTTCTGCCAATGATGCTACTGGTGCGCCAAGTGCCACAGCTGCCAATGCAGAAACGATTAACTTATTTCTCATAATTTTGAATTTAGATTATTCGACATAAAGCACCAAACCTTTAAGATACTCTCCTTCTGGATGATAAATGTTTATCGGATGGTCGCATGGTTGTGTAAGTTGATGAAGAATGCGCACCTTGCGACCCGACATTGCGGCAGCACTGAACACCGCCAACCGGAATTGCTCCTTCGACACAGCTTGCGAGCAGGAGAATGTAAACAGTATTCCGCCCGGGCGAATCTTCTCGAATGCTTTCGCATTGAGTTTACGATAGCCTATCAACGCATTTTTCAATGCACTCTTGTGTTTGGCGAATGCTGGTGGGTCGAGAATGATAAGATCGTATTTGTTGTCAATTCCGTTAAGAAATTTGAATGCGTCTTCAGCGAATGCCTGATGACGGTTGTCGTTAGGAAAATTCAATTCCACATTGTCCTTAGTTAGACGGATTGCCTTCTCGGAACTATCGACTGAGTGCACAGCCTTTGCTCCCCCTCGCATTGCATAGAAGGAGAAGCCACCAGTATAGCAAAACATATTGAGCACTGTGCGTCCTTTAGCATAGTGTTCCAGCAGTTTGCGGTTGTCGCGCTGGTCTACGAAGAATCCTGTTTTCTGACCTTTAAGCCAGTCCACATAAAATTTCAAGCCGTTTTCCATCGCCACGTTACCGTCAAATTTGCCGATAATATAGTCATTCTGTGGGTCGAGTTGGGCTTTGTACGGCAATGTGGTTTCCGACTTGTAGTACACGTTGCGTATCAATCCGCCGGCAATCTTCACAAGCGACTGCGCTATAATGTTTCGGGCAAAATGCATACCCGGTGAATGGGCTTGAACAACGGCAGTTCTATCATAGACATCGACCACAAGTCCTGGCAAAAAATCTCCCTCGCCATGCACAAGTCGGAAGGCGTTATTGTCGTCGCGAATCAGACCAAGAGCCTGACGCAAATCGTATGCTCGCTGCAGGCGCTCTACGAAGAAATCTTCGTTGATTTCTCGGTTGCTGAAATCCAGAACACGCACAGCGATACTCCCAATCTGGAAATGTCCGACGGCGATAAATGCGCCAGCATTTGTATAGACAGAGACAATATCACCCTCTTCGATGTTGTCGTCCATGCGGTCAATCGCACCAGAGAACACCCACGGATGGAAGCGCTTCAACGACTCTTCTTTGCCTCTTTTCAGTATTATTTTCTTGTTATTTTCCATTACATTCATCTATTTAAAGAAGAATCTGTAAATATCATTGCCATTGGCGTAAAGCAACAGAGCGAACAGCAGTCCAAGACCTATCATTGTTGAATATTCAAGCACTTTTTCGCTTGCTTTCTTGCCTGTAATCATTTCAAATAGCACAAACACTACGTGTCCGCCGTCGAGTGCAGGGATTGGCAGGATATTCATAAATGCCAATGCAACCGAAATGAAAGCCGTGATAAACCAGAAATGATACCAGCTCCATTCCGAAGGAAACATATCGCCAATTGCTCCAAATCCGCCAAGGCTTTGCGCACCTTCTTTAGTAAAGACATACTTCATCTGGCTTACATACGATGTGAGCTTGTCAACACCGATTTCAATGCCACGAGGAATTGACTGGAAGATGTTGTAGGATATTGTCTGCGTTTTGAAGATTTCGTCAATCGGCGTAAGTTGGATGCCAATTTTGCCTGATTCTGTGGTGTGCAGACTTGTTGTTTGCTCTTTGCCGTTGCGCACATACGTCACTTTGATGTCCTTGTCGGCATCCTGTGCGAGTTGCTGCGCGAAAACGTCCCATGTCTCAGTTCGCACACTGTCAATACCCACGATGCGGTCGCCAGCCTTCAGTCCAGCATCAACCGCCGCCTGCCCTGCCACTACGTCTTTTACTACAACAGGGAAGCGATATGTCATAAACACACGGTCTTTGTGCTCGCGCAACTCGTTGCTCACCGTGAGAAGGGCGTTTTTAGGCATCTTGATTTCTACGTTCTTTCCATCGCGCTCCACGGTCACCTCTTTGGCTTCGAGCACTTGCTGTGTTGCCACGCCAAAGTCGGCGGCATCAAGCATCTTGCCGTCGGCGCTTATAAGGATGTCGCCGTCCTTAAAACCAAAATCCTTTGCCGACTGGCAATCGAATTTCATACCGTATTCGGCATCGGTAAACTGGATATATTTATCGCCCCAAGTGAATGCTATTCCCGCATAGATGATTATCGCCAAGATGAAGTTGAACAGCACGCCGGCAATCATCACCAGCAGCCGCTGCCACGCAGGTTTGGCGCGGAATTCCCAAGGTTTTACGGGTTGCGCCATCTGCTCTTTGTCCATCGACTCGTCAATCATGCCGGCAATTTTGCAATATCCGCCGAGTGGCAGCCAGCCGATGCCATATTCCGTGTCGCGCCACGAGGCTTTATTCTCGTTGGCATTTTTCTTTTGCTTTGGCTTCCATTTGAACAATGAGAACCAGGGGTCGAAAAACAAGTAGAATTTTTCGACTTTAATGCCAAACATTCGGGCAAAAATGTAATGCCCGAACTCATGCACGATTATAAGTATTCCGAATGCAGCCAAAAGTTGAGCCGCCTTTATCCAAAATGAAGATTCCATCAGTCGTTACAGTGTGTAGATTTATTTTATCAATGATTTTGCAATGTTTCTTATCTCTTCGTTTGTTGCCACGAGGTCGTTGTAAGTCGGACTTGCCACAAACTTATTGCGGGCTACCGCCTCTCCCACCACATCAGCCATCTGCATAAAGCCGATCTTGTCGTCGAGGAAGGCTGCCACGGCTATCTCGTTGGCGGCATTGAGTGCGCACGGCACATTGCCGCCTCGGTGGATGGCATCAAATGCCATGCCGAGCAATGGGAATTTTTCAAAGTCTGGTGCCTCGAAAGTCAGGTTAGCATAGTCCTGAATTTTCATCTTCTGGCACTTCGACGGCAGGCGCTCAGGGTCGTTGAGCGCATAGCGGATGGGCAGACGCATGTCGGGTAAGCCCAACTGTGCCTTGACGGAGCCGTCGACGTATGCCACCATCGAATGCACGATGGACTGCGGATGCACGGCTATCTCTATTCGCTCCGAAGGGATTCCAAATAGCCAACGCGCTTCAATCATTTCGAAGCCCTTGTTCATCATCGATGCGGAGTCGATGGTAACCTTGGCACCCATCGACCAGTTCGGGTGTTTTAGCGCATCAGCGCGCGTCACGCTCTGCAGTTCCTCTTTTTTTCGAGTTCGGAACGGTCCGCCCGAGGCGGTCAAGATCAATTTGTCGACTGCGTTTATATCCTCGCCAACGAGGCATTGAAACAAGGCTGAATGCTCCGAGTCGACAGGTATAAGCCGCGAATTGTGCTCTGCCACTAAGCCTGTTATCAACTCTCCAGCCACCACAAGTGTTTCCTTGTTAGCGAGTGCTATCGTCTTACCAGCCTTGATGGCGCTGATTGTCGGTGCCAGTCCGCTATACCCCACCATCGCCGTCACCACGATGTCGATGTCGTCGGCGGTCACAGCCTCTGCTATTGCCTGCTGCCCACACATCACCTCGATGGGCTCATCCTTCAGAGCCTCAGCGAGTTTGCTGTAGTACTGCGGCTGAGCTATCACCACCCTCTGCGGCTTCCAACGGAGTGCTTGCTCAATGAGCAAATCCACATTTCTGTTGGCAGTCAACAAAGTAGGATAAAGCCGGTCGGGATATTCAGAAATCACATCAAGAGTCTGCGTACCGATAGAACCGGTACTACCCAATATTGCTATATGTTTTTTATTCTCCACGAGATTCGTTTTTCGTCTATCTATCAGAGGTACAACCACATAGCGCC
>CAVAPE010000037.1:0-23041 GCA_963590405.1 Eubacterium sp. CAG:180
TTCTCGACGAAGTCGTAGTCGTAGGTTTCGGTACTCAGAAGCGTGCTAACCTCACCGGCGCCGTTTCAACAGTCGATGTAGCAAAGGTTATGGACAACCGTCCTATCACCGATGCTGCCAAGGCATTGCAAGGTGCTGTTCCTGGTTTGACAATCACATCTTCAAGTGGTGACATCACAGCTTCACCATCAATCAAGATTCGTGGTACAGGTACTTTGAGTAATGGTCAGAAATCAGACCCACTTATCGTTGTAGATGGTGTTCCTGTCGACGATTTGTCGTATGTAAACTCTGACGATATCCAAGACATCTCCGTATTGAAGGATGCTGCTTCTTCGGCTATCTACGGTACCCGTGCAGCGTTTGGTGTGATTCTTATCACAACCAAGGGCTCGCAGAGTAAGGAACGCGTGTCGGTTAACTACTCCAACAACTTTGCATGGAGCCAGGCAACCACTCTTCCTACTCTCGCTTCCAACGTAGACCAGATGAAGTCGGCTATGGAAACCACTTACCGTGGTAATGGTGACCGCGAAATCTTCGGTCTCTACTTCTCTGACCTTCTTCCTTATATGGAGAAATGGGCAGCTCAACACAATGGCCCGTACACCAGCGTTGTAGAACTTCAACCTTACAAAGACGACAACAACGTAGGTGACTATTACGTGAAAGATGGTGTTTGGTTGCGCTATGCTGACTGGGATGTGGGTAAAACCCTCTTCAACAGCGCTTCTCCTTCGCAGAAACACAACCTCTCTGTTGACGGAACAACAGGCAAGACAAGCTACCGCCTCTCTTTCGGCTACGACAAGAAGCAAGGCTTGATGGAATATAATCCTGACAAGGTTCGCCGTTACATGGCTAACGCCAACATCTCTACAGAGATTACTTCTTGGTTGAAGGCCGGTGCACGTATCTCCTTCACCAACCGCGACTACCGCAGCCCGAACCTTAACCGTAACCCTTATCAGTATGCATGGCGCTGGCCGGCATTCTTCGAGAACTACGGTTACATCAAGGATACAGACGGTACTCCAGTCTACACTCGTTCGGCTATCGGTTATCAAATCAACTCGCCAATCGACAAGACTGTGACTACACAGACTCGTTTGCAGGCATGGGCTTCTGCCGACATTACCAAGGACTTGAACTTGTATGCTGATTTCACTTACTTGGTTTACAACACCAACAGCAGCTCTTCGGCTTCTCCATATTATATGTGGAACACATGGACTACCAAGGCTCCGGCAAAATGGTCTCCATATTCGCAAGCAACGAGCTACGCAGCTCAAAGCAATTCCAAGGATGACACATGGACAATGAACGTCTATGCAACTTACAACCACACTTGGAATGACGCTCACACCTTGAAGGTGATGGCCGGTGGTATGGCAGAGCGCGAAGAGTACAACTACTTCTACGCAAAACGTACCGGTCTTACTGACTACGACCTTCCAAACATCAACCTTACCAACGGTGACACCTACACTACAAGCGGCTCTAATACAGCTCGTGCAACTGCAGGTTTCTTCGGCCGTATCAACTACGACTACAAGGGTATCTACCTGTTGGAGGTTAATGGTCGCTACGACGGTTCTTCTCGCTTCCCGGCTAATGACCAATGGGCATTCTTCCCATCAGTTTCTGCCGGCTACCGCTTCTCTGAAGAGGCTTGGTTTGAGAAAGCAAAGAACGTAATCAGCAATGGTAAACTCCGTTTGTCTTATGGTCAAATCGGTAATGAGGCTGTCGGCAGCTACATGTTCCTTTCAACTGTTAGCCAACGCTCACAAAGCTACGTTAACTGGATTCAAAACGGACAAAAGATTACTGAATATTTGATGCCTTCAATCGTGCCTTCAACTCTTTCTTGGGAGCGCGTCGAAACTACCGACGTAGGTCTTGACCTCAGCTTCCTTAAGGGCGAATTGAACTTCGGTTTCGACTGGTATCAGCGTGACACTAAGGACATGCTCGGCCCGGCACAGGAACTTCCTGCAGTGCTTGGTACTACTGCTCCTTACTCTAATAATGGTGTCCTTCGTACTCGCGGTTGGGAACTCTCTTTGAGCTACAACCACCGTTTCGGCGATGTGAACTTCTATGCAACGTTTAACCTTTCGGATGCTCGCACAAAAATCCAGAAATGGAACAACCCAGCTGGTACTATCTACACTTACAACCCATCTAACTCTAACTACACAGAAGGTCAATATTACGGTGACATCTGGGGCTTTGAGACAGACCGCTACTTTGAGGAGTCTGACTTCAAGGGCAAGAATGCTGATGGTTCATGGATTTACGCTGATGGCGTAGCAGATCAGACTGGCTTGCAATCAGGTTCATTCGTTTACGGTCCTGGTGACGTTAAGTTCAAGGATCTCAACGGTGACGGCAAGATTGATGGTGGTAAGGGTACAGTTAGCGACCATGGTGACCTCAAGGTTATCGGTAACGCTCTCCCACGTTTCGAATACTCGCTCCGTTTGGGCGCAGCTTGGAAGGGCTTCGACCTCGATGTATTCCTCCAGGGCGTAGGCAAGCGCAACATGTGGTCAACTGGTTCACTCTTCGTTCCACAGACACAGTCTAACCTTGGTGTCTACACTCACCAACTCAACCACAACAGCTATATCGTTGATGCTGATGGCAACATCACAGGTTGGAACATTGACCAAAACAATGAATATCCTAACATGTATTCAGGTGGTAGCGGTACAGGTAAGATTTCCAACATTGGTCGTGGTTGCTACAACTTCTATCCACAGTCCAAGTACCTCATCAACATGGCTTACCTCCGTGTTAAGAACATAACATTGGGTTACACGATTCCTAAGAACCTCACAAAGAAGTGCTACATCGAGAAAGCTCGTATCTACTTCAGCGGCGAGAACCTCTTCTTCCTCTACAATGGAGCAAAGAAGTATCATATGGATCCAGAAATCAACCAAAGCTACAGCTCTACGGCAACAGCAGGTGTTGACGACGGCTATGCAGCATTCGGACGTACAGTGCCTATGCAACGTTCTTATTCATTCGGTATACAAGTATCATTCTAATTTGTAAAATCTGAAAAAATGAAAAGATCAACAATTATATTAGGATCGCTCGCAATTCTTGGCGCGTCGCTGACTTCCTGCGATGATTTCCTTAACGACAATCGCGAGCCGAAGTCTCAGCAGACTGTTAACCCTGCATTCTGGGCTAACCCGACCAATGTAGAGAACCAGTTGAACTATTTCTATGAAACATTCACAGGATATGGCAATGGAACTGGTCAAGGTAAATACTATTTCCAGACTTGCTCCGACGACCAATCAGGTGCAGTAGGTGGCACGTTCAGCAACTGGCGTGTGAGCAGTGTCCCGTCATCGTCTTCTTCATGGTCTGACCCTTATACTGAAATCCGTCGTGCCAGCCTCATCATCGAGGGTGTGACAAATAGTACAATGAGTGAAAACGATAAGCCTCAATATCTTGCTGTGGCTCGTTTGTTCCGCGCTTACAACTACTATCTCCTTGTTCGTGCCTATGGCGATGTGCCTTTGGTAAAAGACGTTGTTGACGTAGACCAGACTGAGACTCTCTATAGCTCACGTACCAATCGCAACGACGTTATGGACTTCGCTCTTGAAGACCTTAACTATGCCGTTGCCAATATTGCAACTCAGTCGAGCAAGACTTATTTCAGTAAGGACCTTGCCAATGCAATGAAGGCTGAAATCTGCCTCTTCGAAGGTACTTACAGCAAATATGTGGCTAACAACACATCCCGTGCAACTACTTACCTCAACGAGACAGTAAAGGCTTGCGAAACTATTATGAACAACTCTAAGTATGCTCTTGGCGACTACCAGAAGCTCTACAACTCTCATAATGGTGCCCTCGCATCCAACTCTGAGGTTATTCTTGCAAAATGCTATCAGCAAGGTGTGTTTATGCACTCTGTAGTTGACTGGACAAGTGGTTCTACTCCAATCTCTGGTATTTCTAAGGATGCATTCGACAGCTTCCTGCTTCTCACTGGTGAACCAGCAACTGGCACAGACGATGCTGGCGTTATGGACGACAAGGGCTTGAGCATTGCTCACGTGCTTGCAGTTCGCGACAAGCGTCTTTCTGCCATCACTTATGACCATGTGATGTATCAGGACTTCCCTTATGAGGTAGGCAACACTTCTCAAATGACTTCAACTACTGGTTATGGTATTAAGAAGTACAACGACGGTGTGACCCACTCTCAATCTGATGCTACTACAGCCAACAAGAACTACAACGACTGTCCTATCTACTGGCTTGCAGAAATCTATCTTGATTTCGCTGAGGCTAAGGCAGAACTTGGACAATTCACAGATGCTGATTTCACCAACTCAATCAAGAAACTCTACGACCGCGCAGGCATCGAGGGTATGACTTTGGCGAAACTTCAGACAATCAACGACCCTGTTCTTGCAGCTAAGATGACGGACAATAGTGTTATCAATGAGATTCGCCGTTGCCGCCGTTGCGAGTTGATGCTCGACAACGACATCCGCTACTGGGACCTTGCTCGCTGGAACAAGCTTTCTCTCCTCGACACTCAGAAATATCCTGAAATCCGTCAAGGTGCGAACTTGAAGAATGCAACTGTTGAATTCCCAACTAACGAAGCTGGTTATATGGATCCAATCCACAAATTGTTTGGCGATCAGTATCGTACTTACACAACTAAGAACGATCTCTACCCAATCCCATCAAAGGAGCTCCAGCTCGTTCAAAACCAAAATCCTGATTTCAAGCAGAATCCAGGTTGGTAATTTAGATAAAATCTGAATAAAATTGGCTGCGTCGTATGTTTTACGGCGCAGCTTTTTTTGTTCCCGAGAGGTGAAAATGGATTGATTTTGGGAAATTTTGAGAAAAATCTGCGTTCTACTTGCAATTTGTTAGAAAAACGTGTAAATTTGCAACATTATTGTAATTCATTAAGGTTATGAGAAAAACTTTACTATTTTCGGCAATGATGATGGCGGCTGGTATTGCTACTGCAGCCACACCGATTACATCAGCCATTGCGCGTCAGCCAATCGGCGACATCAAGGCGAGCAAGTTCGCAATGCCTGCTCCTCAGAAAGTGACGGCTAATCTCGCAGCAGGAGAAGTTGTCAAGACTAAAACATTGAAAAACGGCGCCAAAATCAATCTTGTGAAGGGTGCTGACGGAATGCTCCACAAGGTGATTCAAAAACCGGGTCAGAAGTTCAACCCATTCAGTGCAAAGGCAAAAAGCGTTGTTAAGTCGTACTACGACGACACAGAGGGCGCTACACTCTATGAAGACTTCGAAGCCTACGACGGTGAGAGCCGCGGATGGATTCCTACAGGCTGGTCGCAAGTGTCGAAAACTGATCCTGCCCACACCAATGTTGAGGGCGAAGGCACATCCCTGATTTGGGAAGGTATCAATGAGAGCGCTTATACTTATGTTGGCAGCGGCGAAGCAGCAGAGCATATTCAGGTGTCGGTGATGGACTACGAAACTATGACTCCTGCCGAGGCGCAGGACGAGTGGCTCATCATGCCATCTGTAAAGGTGAAGGCTGGCGACTTCTTGTGCTTCAGTTTGAATTACAGCCCGGCATTCACATTGCTCAACATGGAGACGTTTGATTTTACTGGAGAAAACAATATCCTTGAAGTGCAAGTGTCGACCGACGGTGGCTCTACTTGGACAAAAATCTGGGACGTGTTGCCACACGCAAAATCGTTTACCGAGGATGAGTTGTGGGACGATGCAATGACATTTGTTCGCGACTCATTCTATCCGATGGCAATCAACCTTGGCGACTATGCCGGCAAGGACGTGAAGATTGCGTTCCGCTATGTGGGTATCGACGGCGAGTCGATGACTATCGATGATGTACTTGTAGGCGCACCTACTCCTGAAGCCGCTGTTACTGCTCCATCAAGCGTGTTCCCGATTGGTTTAACTAAGGATGGCTACATGCTTACAGACACCGAAGGCAATTTCGTTAACTATGGCTTGGCACCTTACAAGGCAGCCTTGACATGGGCAAACGATTCCGAACTTTTCGATTCGTCGAAATGGTCATATCCTGACACTGACGGTGAGTCAATCCTCACTGCAACAACTCAGGATCTCGATGCTCCAGCCTACGGCTACGGCACATTTGCTGCTCCAACGCTGGTAACAACTTTGGGAACTAAGACTTCTGAGGCTGCTTCAGCCTACGATGTGGTTCGTTACGGTGGCGCAATACACACTTCCGACGGCCATTCATTCGATCCTTCATTCTATGATGCTTCGCGCATCATCTCGGAAGATGCAGAATTGTCGTATGCTTCAACAGTATTCGGTTGCGGCTCAGATGTTGATGCAACATGGACTAGGTTAATGGGGGCAACATACACGGCGAAAGGTATCGAGTACGTAGTGGCAAAGCCAGAGAAGCCGTTTGTGGTTTCAAGCGCTTGGATAGGCGTTATCCCTGGAGCGAAATTCACCGATGCCAGCAAGTTGACTGCTACCATCTATAAATTTGATGCCGAGACTTTGGAATATGTCGAGATGGCGAAAGCCACTTGCCTCCCGTCAACGATTGAGGATGATGGTGAAAACAACCCAATCGCAGAATTTAAGTTCACTCAGACACAAGGCGAACTCGAGGTTGAAAGCCCAGTAATGATTGACTACGATGCAATCGTAGCATTCGACGGTGAGATGGCAGAAGGTGAGTCGTTCAGCTTCATCACTTCATTCGACACCGACGCGTCAAAATCGTCACCAGTATATGTCCGCCTTGCTGACGAAGAGGGCGCTTTGACAGAAATCGCTATGACAGCGCTCACCTTCTCCGACGGTAGCATGTCAACAGGTGCGTTTGGTGCATGGGATGCAACTTATGCATGGTTTGAGACTGAGGACGATTCGTTTGAGGCTAAACCAGAAGGCGACTCGAAGGAATTCTTGATTGACTCTTACTACAGCGTTAAGGATGCCGAAGGCGACGACGCAGTAGAGGTTGAAGGCGAAGGTCTTGACGAATGGTACACCGTAGAGTTTAACGAGGTGGACCGCGACGATGACTATGCTAACGCAATGACAGTGACTGTAAGTGCATTGCCTGAGGGTGTAGACCTCCGTTCATCATACTTTGTAACTAACCTCTATGGTATGAAGAAATACTTCTATGTGGCACAACGTAGCGAATCGAGCGTAGGCAGCCTTGCTGCTTCGTCGACAAAGGCAAAAGTTGTTGGCGCAGACATTGAGGTATCGAGCCAGAAGGCAACAAATGTTGCAGTCTACAACTTGGCAGGACAGAAAGTTGCTGAGAAGGCATTCGCTGGCAAGGCAACAATCTCTGGAGCCGACATGGCGAAGGGCGTATATGTATTGAAGTTCAACGACAATACAGTCCTCAAATTGGCGAAGTAATCATTAGATTTAATTAAAAGTGTTGACAAAGCCTGGTGCGCAAGCGCTGGGCTTTGTCTTTTTCTGTGAGGTGATTTTTGGCGAATCGGCTCAAAAAGGCGTTAAATTTGTGCAAAATCGGCTCAATGTGAGCCGATTTTGCCCCCAAAATGAGTATTTTTGAGCCGATTAATAAAATCAACTATGACATTAGAGATTGAAATATTACAATTTTTGCATTATCATCCACTGTCG
This sequence comes from Eubacterium sp. CAG:180, assembly GCA_963590405.1. Taxonomy (GTDB): domain Bacteria; phylum Bacteroidota; class Bacteroidia; order Bacteroidales; family Muribaculaceae; genus Limisoma. Next base: position 7,673 of record CAVAPE010000037.1, read on the forward strand.
AATAGGGTTGAGATAATGGCAGGTCTCGTGAATGCGCCAAGTGATAGCACGATGAAAAGGCTGCTTTCCGCTGCTGTCAAGGCAGGGAATGTAGAGAGTATTGGACGTGGACCGTCTACCAGATACAGACTTACTCCGCAGGCACATGTAACGATGCCTTTGGACTTGGCTACTTATTTTGACAAGGATATTGACGAGCGAGAAGTGCAGGAATCGTTTAATTTCGATTTAATCAGAGAAGTGTTGCCTAAAGTCGAGATTTTCACGAAGGAAGAACTCTCGCAGTTGTCGTCGGCACAAGCATTGTTTGAAAAGAATGTCGAAGGGATGACTGACTTGGAGTATCGCAAAGAAATGGAACGCCTTGGCGTGGACTTGTCCTGGAAATCTTCGCAAATAGAGGGAAACACATATTCTCTTCTGGAAACTGAGAGACTGCTTAAAGATAAGCAAACAGCCGCTGGCAAGACCAAAGAGGAAGCAATTATGTTGCTCAACCATAAGGATGCACTTGATTTTGTCCTTGACGTGCCAGATTATCTGAAGGAATTGTCTGTCAAAAGAATTGAGGACATACATTCAATCTTGACAAAAGAGTTGGGGGTAGACCGGAATATCAGGCATCGTCGTGTCGGCATCACTGGTTCCAACTATCGTCCACTTGACAACGAGTTTCAGATACGGGAGGCGTTGGAAGATACATGCGCTTTGGTAAACGGAAAGGACAATGTGTTTGAGAAAGCATTGCTTACATTGGTGCTCTTGTCATATATACAGGCTTTTGTAGACGGCAACAAGCGTACTGCAAGAATTACGAGCAATGCCATACTGATAGCAAATGGCTATTGTCCAGTATCTTTCCGAACAGTGGATTCCATCGATTACAAGAAAGCGATGCTTATGTTTTATGAGCAAAACAATATTGCCGCGTTCAAGAAAATTTTCATTGAGCAGTTCCTGTTCGCAGTCAAAACGTATTTCTAATTGAAATCTACGTTGTTTGCCCTCGAATTGCTGGCGATGAAACAAGGTTAATGCGGAATTGGGGGAGAATGATTAAATTTGCGGCGACACAATACATAGGATTATGAATAAACGATTAAGCATAATGCTCCTTTCGGCGGTTGCAGCCATTACGGCGACGGCGCAGGTGGGGAGCGTGGCAGTGCCCAATGTGCTTGCTCCGAAGGCCGTGAAAGTAGTGCCCGAAGAGGAAGTGACGGCAGTGCCTGCCGTTGGCGCACCGCTCAGCGTGATGCCTGTGGGCTTTTCGATGAACTATAGCCATCTCGTGAAGGACGGCAACGCCCTTGTGCTTGGCTTGGCGCCTTACCAAACACCATTGACGTGGCGTAATAGTACTTCTGGTACATACACTTCTGCCACTTGGACTTATCCCGACCCGAACGACAAAAGCAAAATGCTGACCGCCTCGACCAAAGACCTTGATGCGCCAGCCTATCCCTTCGGACAGTTCGCTGCACCGGTGCTCACCGTAGACGGCACGAAAGCCAATGCCTACGCCGCAGTGCAGTATGGCGGACAGGTCATTGCCCCCGTCGACGGCACGAACACTGCTTTTGAGGCTGCGCTCTACAACTATCCGCGCTACATCAGCGGCTATATGACGTTTAACGTCTACGGCAACGGACTTTCCGGCGTCGGCGAGACGGCAGATGCTATTTGGACCTCGGAGGACTATGGCGGCGGAAGTGGCAAAATCAGCAAGGTGCTTGGCGTGGGCATGGTCGTGCCGCAGCCCGCAGTGCCTTATCAGACGAGTTATGCCTATATCCGCTTCACCTCCTCGACCCTTACCGACCGCTCCACGCTTACGTGCAAGGTTTATTCGGCTACGGCAGACATGAAACTCCTTGCTCAGGGACAAACCAAGAAATCGCAGACCTATCAGACATCAAGCGACTCATGGCGCACGGCACTGTTCAGCCTTAAGCCAGTGGAAGGAAAGAGCACCGAGCCGCTGCTCGTCGACGGCCCAGTAATCTTCGTGTTTGGCGGCGATATGGTTGCTGGAGAGAATGTTGAGTTTGGTATGGCGCGCGACCTCGACGGCTACGACGAAGGACAGTCGTGCCGCGGATACTTCGTGTTTGAAGACTTCAACGGCGGCAAGCAGTTGCTCCGCACCAACCAGATACCGTTTACCGACGGCTCGTCGGCAACAGGCTTGTTTGCCTCGTTTGATGCCACCTACAGTTGGCTGAAAAGCGACGAAACAGAGTACGTTGTGCCCACCGCTGGCGGATGTCAGACCATCAATGTGGATGCTTACTACGATTTGACCGACAGCAAGATGGCTAAAGTGACGCAAACCGCAGATTGGTACAGCGTAGCGATAGCCGCCATAGGCGACGACGGCCTTTATTCAGTGACGGTGACTGCCGACCCGTTGCCTGAGGGCGTTGAGGGGCGCACATCCACCTTTACGCTCAATAGCAAAGGTTTGAAAAAAGAATTCACTGTGACGCAAGGCACAGCATCGGTAGCGTCGGCTACGGCAGACAGCGACAAGGCATATTTCTGCGACGGCAATATCGTGGTGGAGAGCAGCAAGGCGACACTCGCTGCGGTCTACGATATGTCAGGTCGCAAAGTAGCAGAAAAACAATTCATTGGGAAATCAAACATATCGGCACAACATCTCCAAAGAGGAGTGTATGTCGTGAAATTCTCAAATGGGAACACCCAGAAAATTATAGTGTTATAAAAATAATTAAAGTCTTTGACAGCCGGCTCCGCAGTGATGCGAAGTCGGCTTTTTTTACCGCGTAAGCGCTGGGTTTAGTCGTTGAAGAGGAGATGGTAGTCGCGTGCGGCGGCTGGTTTTACCCATTCTTCCGGGATGAATTTCCATTGGTTTAGCGCCGTCGGGTCGATGTGCTTCACCTGCTCAATGTACTTCATCAAGTAGAAACGCAAATCCTTGTCCGTTGAATTGACAATGCGGCTGTCGAGTTCGTCGGCAGGGATGCCCGCGCCCTCTGTGAGCAAGCCGCCACCGCCGTTGCCGCGGTAGGAGTTGACCGCAACAAGATAGGTCGCATCCATCGAAAACGCTGAACCGTCTGCCATCGACTCAATGTTGACCTTCTCCCAGCGAGGCTTCGTCACGTCGACAGTGTAGCGGATGCCCGCCGCCGAGTCGAAGTTGTAACTGAAATTCTTGAACAGCGCATGCGTACCGTCGCCCCCCGGCGAATCTTTCAGCAAGAGCAGATGGTCGTCGGGGCTCGTCATCTGGTTAGTCCAAAGATAGTACGACTGCTCAAGATAGTTTTTCAGTTCGCGCCCCGTCATTCGGATGGTGTAGAGCATGTTCTCATACTTGTAGAGGTTGAACATGTCGCTTACGAAGATGTCGCCCTCCTTGATTTTTGCGTCGAACGACAATGGCGCAGCGAGCGACACGTCCGCACCACTGATGGCCAACTGCAGCGAGTGCAACAGGTCAACGAAGTCCGACGAACCGAAGAAAGCATCGCGAGTAGAAATTGTCTTCGAGATAGTGCCGATTTTGCGCATAACGAAATTGTTCGTGGCATCGTATTGCGTCTTGAACTCAGCCATAAAATCTTCATCGACAGGCAGCGAAGTGATGTCGACAAGTTTGCCAGTAATTTCCTTGCCCACGACCTTCCCGTTCGTCAGAGTGAGGCGGATGTTGGCAGTAGCCACCTTCTGCGCCAAGTTGGCAGGGTTGAGCAGCCATACGCTTTCGCCGCGCGGGTTCTTCACCGTGTCGCAAAACATCTGATGGTCGTGCCCCATAAGCACAAGGTCGATGCCCTCGATGCGCTCCGCAACCAGTTGTGCTGGGTTCTCTACGTAGTCGCCCGTGGTGCGTGTCCAGTCGCGCCCAGCATGGATGAGAGCGATAAGCACATCCGGCTTCTCCTCCTCGTGGATTTTCTTCACCCAGTAGCGCGCCGAAGTCTCTACATCGTCGAAACGCAGCCCCGACCACAGGTTTTCAGGCAGCCAAGCCGGCACGGCAGGCGTGATGAACCCCACCACCGCCACCTTCACGCCGTCGCACATGAAAACCGTGTAGGGCGGCAGATAAGGCTTCCCCGTGGCTGTCATGATGATGTTTGCGCCAAGAACAGGGAACTTGCACTGGCGGATGCAACGGTCGTAGACCGCGTGCCCCGTTTCCACGTCGTGGTTGCCCACGTTGCCCACGTCGTAGCGCATATAGTTGAGGATTGAAGTTGCCAGATGCGGCGCAACGGTGTCGATGAAATTGTAGTAGTACGCCGACGGTTGTCCCTGAAGAATGTCGCCGTTGTCGATGAGCAGAAGGTTCTTGCCGAAATGCTTGCGCTCGCGGTTGATGTAGGTCGATAGGCGCGCGAGGCTGCCTTTGCAAGGCTGGCGGTTGATGAAATCGTAGGGAAAATAACAGCCGTGAACATCAGTAGACTCCACGATGCGCAGTTCCACGGTTTTGTTTTTGCAGACTGCTGCGGTGGTTGATGCGATGATAGTCATTATGATTATTAGAATTTTTTTCATTGAATAGCAAACGGTAGCCGAAGTTACGAAAAATCCGCCATTTAGCCGACGCGATGGCGGAAAATTCACTATATTTGCAATAACCAACAGCAAACTCACAGATGGAAACGAAGACTATGGGACGAAGAAAACTTTGGGGAACGAACCTGATTATAGCACTGGTTATGTGCGTATTGTCAATTGGTAGCCTGCATGCCACGTCGTGCTACACCACCAATGTGCAGAAGGCAGAAGCACTTTTCCGCCAAGGACGTTATGCCGATGCGAAGAAACGCTTCACGGCAGCAAAGGCGTGCCCCGACAAGCCAAGCAACAACAACCTCAGCGCCCGCATCGCAGCGTGTGAGCGGAAGATTAAGGAGCAGTCCTCATCGTCTTCTTCATCGTCCACTCGCCGACAGTCTTCCTCATCGTCGTCGACCAGCACGCAGAGCGCATCAAAAGTGAGCATCTCAAACATATCTTTTGCCAATGCAGAGCAAAACGGCGACATCATTGACCAGTTCGGCACATCGCCGTTTAAGGCTGCAAGAGTGCACTACATAATGCCCCAAATCACGTACAACAGCACTTACACTTCCACCCAGACGTGGCAATGCTATGTGAAAATCTATAACCCTGACGGCACATTGAAGTCGTCAAGTTCTTCGCCCTCGGGCTATACTTACAGTTTCGATTGGACGGTAAGCCCAGGTAACAATGTTTCGCGGGTTACAAGTTGGGGCAACAAGAATGGCGGTTCTTACAACAACGGCACGTACCGATATGAGTTGTGGCGCAACGGAAGTCGTCTGGCTTGGTCTACATTCACCGTCAAAAGTGACCGATCGGGCACCATCGATCGCATTTGGGTTGACTATGACCAATATCAGAACGGCCAGAAAGGTATGCTCATCCACGCGAAATTTACGGTCAGCGGTATGAAAGGCAGGGACGGCAGGTGCGCAATTTATTTCAAGTATAAGAACGGCACAAGCCTGAACGACTATAACAACAGTTACTGTACTTCCGACGGAAAGGTATGTTTGAGCAAGACTTTTGCTCCCGGCTACGATGATACCGAATATTCGGACCTTCAGATGTTTATGCCATACGACGAACTTCATCTGTCGTCGGGTAGCCATAATCTGAAATTCTATGTGCTTCTCTACGATGAAGCAACCAGTGAAGATATTGTTTCGTCCGACTGGAAATACTTCGACGTCACCCAGCCTTAGCGCATGATTTTGCGCAGACGCAGCGCCGCAAGGACGGTGACTAAAGCGGCAGCGCCGGCAGCCATCCAGATTGAGCCATAGTCAAGCAAGAGTTTGATGCCGAACGAAATGACGATGGTGGCGATGGTGAGTATTGAGGCTTGGCGCGACACCGTGTAGCGGTAGCGGCGGAGATAGACCGTGCCCACTATTACGCAATAGGCGGCATACCAAAGGCAGAAGGCTATGCCCAGACCTTTAAGTCCCCAAAGATGGAAGCAAAGCACATTGAGCCCAAATCCCGTGAGCACTGAAAGTGTTTCGGTGATGATGTACACCTTGCCGTCGCCGCGCGCCACAATTACATAGGCAAGAAACATCGAGTATGCGCGTAGCACAGTGCCGATTACGGCAAACGAAATGTAGGGGATGATGGCGTGGAACTCCGCACTGTAGAGAAGTGACACAATCCATTCGCGGGCAATGAGAAACACGGCAATCACAGGCAGCAGACAGAGCATCACGATGTTGATTTCTTGGGAAACGAACACACGCGTGCGCATACGGCTGTGGCTCACGCGCGTGATGCGCGGATAGTACTCCATGGTTAGCGCCGTGAGCACAAGTCCGATGTATCGCCCCACGAGCGAATAGCCCGACTGGTAGAATCCCACGACCTCCGTGCCTGCAACGCGGTTGAGGTATGCTGAAAAGATGTAGTTGAAAAGCATCGTGATGAACTCGCTGAGAGTCATCAGCAGTCCTAATTTTACAAACGACGAACCCTCGCGCACCGCCTCTCGGTTGGTAACTTTAACCGGCGCAGAACCTTTGTGCCTATAAATCAGCGCAGCGACAAGTAGCGCAGCGTGGTAGACCACAAACGATAGGATGATGCTGTTGATGCGAAACCAATAGAACAGAGGGATGGATAGCACCAGCCCCATGACCGTGCCGAGCAGAGAGGCGTTGGCAAGGCGTTTCAATTTCTCAAGCCCTTGGAGTATTGCGAGTTCGCTGTTTGCGAAACCGTTGAACATCAATACGCAAGACAAAAGCACATAATCCCAAAGATGGTCGTAGTTGCCAAATGACCATTTGCTCAGCGTAGGCGCCAAAGCCAACGTGGTTATTGCACCGAAAATGCTTATAAACCAAGCCCATCGGCGCACTACGGCAATGATTCGCGCAAGGCGCTGGCTGTCGCCCGCACCTGATGCCTCGGCAATGTCGCGCACGGCACTTGTGCGCAGCCCGAGCGATGTGCCCGAGCGCAGCATGTCGACGGCAGAGTTGAAGATGCTGAAAAGTCCCATTCCCGCAGGTCCAATCCAGATGGCGACAAGTTTGTTGAGCACCACAGAACAGAGGTTGCTCACCACCTGCACACCGCCAAACACTTTCATGGCCTTGAGGACGGTGCGGGAAACGTTTACCTTCTCAGCACTCACTTTATGTCGACTTTATAGATTTGATAAGCCACGCCACGCCCGCCGTGCCCTGTTTTCATCTCTATCAAGTTGTTGTTGAGAAATTGCCCGTGGCGTTCGTTTGATGTGCCGAAATCGTAAAATTGCTTGTCGGAATATTCTTTCCGTATCAATTCATTGAAGAGGTAGCACAAAGCGCCTGAAGCACTGCCTTTTTCGTTTGCCGAGGAATATTGCGCATGGGCAACATTGTCAAATACAAAAATCACGGCTCCGGCGACAGGTTCATCGTCTATGTAGGCGATGTGGAGTTTGATGTTTTCCGGGAAACGACTGTGCAGTAGCAGTATCTCATCAAGGGAATGGACGGGAGTCGCTTGATATTTGTTCATAAGATTGTCCGACAAAATTTTCCAGAACGCGGCAAAGTCATCAGAGGCTTTAACAGTTACACCCATGGATTCTGCATGGTTGATTGTGCGCCGCACCCTGCGATCGTAAGCAGAATTTGGGCTGGAAGCCATTATTGTCGTTGAAATGTTGCATTCCACAATCTGTGCGCCGTGGCGGAAGAGGGCGTAGAGGTCCTCGTCGGCAGGGTAGCGGTGATAGATGTAGGGGATGGCCTTGTAGATCAGCGTGCGGATGCCGTTTGCCTTCAGAAAAGGCATCATTGCGTCCCATACCTCCAGCATTGTCACTGCCGTGAACTGTTTCACCGGAGTGAGCCAGCCGCCGTAGGTGAGACCCTGATGGGAATAGAGCGTGTAGCCGCTGATGTTGGCTGGCAACACTGCCACCAACTTGTCGCGGCTGTTGAACGCCATCAGCGAGAAATCCGCAAAACGGTCTGCATGGTAGTCCATATAGTCGCGCTGATGGAGGAACGTGCCGTTTTTTGAGCGGCTCACAAAGTCGTCCCATATCGGCTTGTCGCACGGAGAGTATCGTCGGATTTCAATCATATTCTTAGCCTTTTTATTTCAACCATACCTGCGGGTCGAGTTTTGTGTCGCCCTTGCGCACTTGGAAGTGGAGGATGGCATGCGACTGATCGTTGACGTCGGGGAATAGCGTGCCCAATGTCTGTCCAGCCTTCACTGTATCGCCCTTCTTCACGCTTATGGTCTTCAAGCCGGCATACACCGTCATATAGGAGCCGTGCTTGATGATTACGACATAGTTGTATTCGTTGTTCACCTGATAGATGAACGTCACCGTGCCGGCAAACACTGCGCGGGCAGACGCACTCGCCGACGCCTCGATTTCGATGCCCGGAGAGTCGATGGTCACATATTCGAGCACAGGATGCTTGTGCTTGCCGAACTGCTTGACTCTGCGGTAACTGCCAGTGACAGGTGCTGGGAGTTTGCCCTTGTTGCTCTCGAAACTGCCGTCCATCTTGATGTCGGCTTCCGTTTCCGTAGGCTCGTTGCGGCGTTGCTCTTCCTTCTTCTTTGCCTCTTGGCGCTCCTTGTTGATGCGTTCCTGCTCTTTGCGCAGACGCTCCTGCTCCTGTTCGAGTTCTTTCTGCTTGCGCTTGAGTTCCTCTTTCTTTTTCTTCTCAGCCTCGCGTTGCTGTTGCTCCTTGTTGCGGCGCAGTTCAGCCTCGCGCTCCTCCTGCTCCTTCTTCAGTCGAGCCTCTTCGGCCTTGCGTGCTTCCTCCGCCTTGCGTGCCTTTTCAGCCTCCGCCTTTTTGCGCTTTTCGGCTTCGGCGCGTGCCTTTTCAGCCTGCGCCTTGCGCTCCGCCTCAATCAGTCGGTTGAGTTCGCGGTCGAGGTCGTTGAGTTTGCGTTGCTGCTCCTGGAGAATTTGCATCAGGTCGCCTTTCTCCTCTTTCAGTTGCGCCACGATGCGGTTTTGCTCCGCACGCTTGCCCTCAAGCGAGAGTTTGGTGGCGTTGATAGTCGATATAGTCTTGTTGCGCTCGTTTTGCAGCGACACGAGTTCCTGCTTCTGCTGCTCCAATTTGGCGCGGGCGGCCTTGATTTGGCGTGTCTGCGCCTCGCGCCAGCGAGCAAACTCCTTGAGGTAGCGCATGCGACGGTAAGCCTGATGGAAGGAGCCTGACGAGAGCAAAAACATCATTTTGTTGCCCGACACGCGGTGGATGCGCATCTTCTTGACCGCAGCCAGATAATTGCTTTTCAGTTTGTTGACGGTGGAGTCGAGTACTCCGATTTCTTGGTTTACTCCGTTGATGCGCACGTTGATGTCAGCAATCTGAAGATTGAGGTCGCCAATCTTCTTGTTGCTTGCGTCAATCTCTCCCGTGATGCGATTAAGGTCGGCGAGAGTTTTTGCCGTTTCGTTCTTGTTCTCCTTAATCTTTTGGGATGTCTTGTTTATGTCCTGTTGCGCTTCTTTCTTCTGCTTTTTGATGTCGGTCACGGCAGGCTGCTGAGCCATTGTCGCGCCCAAAATCGCAGCGGAAAGTGCTATGCAGAGAAACCGTTTCATCATATTTCTGCTATTTTGTCAGTGATTTTATAACTTGGGCGAAACTATAGCGCTGCGCTCCTACGGGGATGCTGATTGAGTCGCTGATGCCGTTGTTCCAGCGCAAAGACTTGGTGTAGCGGATGTCGAGTTGCACCGCCATGCCGCCTACTGCTACCCGTGCGTTGATGGATGATGCAACAGTGCCGTCACCCACTTGCTTATAGTTGTCGAAGTTGAGCGCATACGACTGTCCGTCGTTGAGCGTGACGTTGAATTTGCTGATGTTGTTTTCAAACATGTTGAAGAAGTAGGAAAACAGCGGCGTGGTCGTAACCGGACGCATCTCCCACATATCGTCTTCGTCGGGCGCGGTGGCGGTGAAATGGTAGGCGTTGGATGTGGTTAACGACCCCTCGCTGAGGTCGAACGGGCGCGATAGCAGAAGGTCCTGCAAGGCGTTGAGCCCGATGCCGTCGCCGAGAAACTGGCTTACCGATTCGCGCATGTAGATGCTGTGGTATTTGTCGACGAGTGTCACAGAGTCCTTGTCGATAAACAGTTTACCCATCTCGATGCCCAGGATTGGACGGATGGAGATGGAGATAGACTTGCCGCGCACCATCTTGAGTTGCATTGCACTGCTGAGGCTGCTCGATGTACTGATGGAGATGTTTCCCGAAGCCGAAAAATCTGTCCAGTCCTTTGCTGCCGCTGCGGCGGTAAGAGGGTTGTAGGCAGACTTTTTCCAGTCGGCATCCACTTTGGTCGATACCGATGCCGCACGGGTGTCGGCAACCACGGCTTTTTGCGCCGAGCGGCACGAAGAAGCCACCGCCAGCACTGCGGTCAGTGCTATGATGATTGAGAATTTATTCATAGAAATATGCTTTGTTTTCGATTTTCTTTTTCAGTAGTTTGGAGTCTGGCTTGCCTTTCAGTGCGTCCTTCCATTTCGTCAGTGCGTCGTCGGGCTTGCCGAGCATAAAGAGGATGTCGCCGTAGTGTTCCCATAGTTCCGAATTGTCGGACGACGGGTCGCTGTTTTCGGCTGCTTTCTCGATGAATTTCAGGGCCTTCTGGTAGTCGCGCTTGAGGAACATCGCCCAAGCGAAGGTGTCGAGGTACGAACTGTTGTCGGGCTCTGCTGCAACCGCCGTCTCAGCCATCTTTGCTGCATCGTCGAGCCGCGACGGGTTGTGGATAAGCAGATAGTAGGCGTAGTTGTTGAGCGCCAGCGCGTTGCCTGGGTCGATGGCGAGAGCCTTCTCGTAACTCTTCGCCGTGTTGGCGGAGTCGCCCATCTGCTGGTACACGTCGCCCATCGACGTGTAGATTTCCGCCTCGCTGAGTGTCTGTTGCTCCTTGTTGCTCACAAGCAGCGAGTCGTAGATTACCAGTGCCTTGTCGTAGTCCTTGTTTTGCGAGTACGCCCAAGCGAGAGTGCGCTTCAGCGCGAGTTCGTCGGGGGCATATTCGATGGCTTTCTTTCCTGTCTCAATGGCTTTTTGCGGCTCTTTGAGGAAGCCGTAGAGCCACATCAGTCGTTCCCAGTTCTGCGGGTTCGACGGGTCGATGTCGAGGGCATACGACAGTTGCTCGGCGGCGTTTTTGTAGTCCTTCTTGAACGACAGATAGTCGCAGTAGAGTTTGCGCAACTGTGCTTCGTGAGGGTGCTGGCTGAGGATGGTGCGGAACATGTTGTCCACGCGCGCCGACGAGTCGCCCTGCTGGATGCAACTGCGGATGTAGTCGGTGAGGATTTCAGCCTTTGTGTCCACCTCTATGTTCTTGTTGAGGAGCACGGTGGATATTTCTTTCTCAAAATTTGTAGAGTCACCGAGACTGTTGTAGAGGTTGGCTTTCTGCAGGTTTGCGTAACCGTAGTCGGGGTCGATCTGCAACGCACGGTTGTAGTAGTGGAATGCGCTATCGGGCTCGCCGAGTTGGGCGAAGATATTGCCTGCAAGGGCGTTAGGCTCGGCGCTATTTGGCGCCTCGGCGAGTAGCATCTTGGCGTTACTGATGATGCCAGCGGTGTCCTTCAGTTGGAAGAGGTAGTTCACTTTCATCACGGTGGTGTTGAGGTTGCGACCTTCGGTCTTCTCAACGCTGTCGATGGTGGCTATTGCTTTCTCGAAGTTGCCTTGTGCGCCGTAGCCGATGGCCAGTTTCGGGTAGAGTTCGGTTTTTGAAGGATATTCCGCTACCAGATTTTCAAGCACCCGCACCGTTTCGTCGTTCTTGCCGAGTTGTGAGCACAACGCCGCATAGACATAGTTCTCGTTGTAGTCGGCAGGACGGTCGATGGTGTTCTGGCGCATCAGCGCCATGGCAGAATCGAGTTCCTCCTGATTTGGATATTCGAGGTTTAATGCCGTAAACCCAAGATAGAAATTGATTGTAGGGTCGTCGGGGTCGAGCGCGTGGGCGTGTTTGAGCAGCGCATAGGCGGCATCGTAATTGCCTTCTTCTTTCTTCGAAATGGCTTCGACAAACGCATAGTTAGCCTTGCGCTTGTCGGCATCGGTGGGCTTGCCTGCAAACATCGGGAGGATGATTGCCGAGAGCAATGCCAGCACGAATATGTTTCTGAATTTGTTGTTCACCGTCTTTTTTCCTTTCCTGCCAGGGCAGTGTTGATGTTATTTCACTCCTGTGTGTCCGAAACCGCCAGCACCGCGCTCGCTGTCGGAGAGCACTTTCGCCTCTGCCCAAGCCACTGTGGCGTGGCGCGCTACGACCATCTGACAGATGCGTTCGCCGTCGTTGACCACGAAAGGCTCGTTGCTGAGGTTCACGAGGATTACGCCAATCTCGCCGCGGTAGTCGGCATCAATGGTGCCCGGGGTGTTGAGCACGGTGATGCCGTGCTTGAGGGCAAGTCCGCTACGCGGGCGTATCTGGCATTCGTAGCCTTCGGGTAATTCGATGAAGATGCCCGTCGGGATGAGTTTTCGCTCTAAGGGATTGAGCGTTACGGGCTCTTGGAGATTTGCGCGGAGGTCCATGCCTGCGGCGCTTGGAGTGGAATATTGGGGCAAATCGTTCTTCGATTTGTTGATAATCTTGACTGTTACTTTGTCTGTCATTTCCTGATTGTGTATAGTTGTTGCGAAAATACTCAAAATCTACGAATTAAGAACACCTTTTTGTGCTAAAATAACAAAAGAAAAGGCTGCCCAGCGAATGGACAGCCTTCGGTTTCTTGCATAACCGCAACGCAATGCGCGATTACTTTCTGATTCCGAGCTCCTCTTTAGCGATGATTGCACGGTAGCGGTTGATGTCTGTGCGGATCAAGTAATCCAAGAGACGACGACGCTTACCTACGAGCATCTTGAGGGCGCGAGTTGTACTATGATCTTTGTGATTTGACTTCAAGTGCTGAGTCAAATGAGCAATACGGATAGAAAATAATGCAATCTGAGACTCTGCAGACCCAGTATCAGTATTCGACTTACCGTACTTCTCGAAGATCGCCTTTTTCTCTTCAGAATTTAAATGCATTCTAAATCAGTTTAAAAAGTTAATATTCAATTAGCGACCGCAAAGATACGCACAAATTCCTAAACACCAAAACATTTCGCCAGGAAAAATTTTTACTCGATTTCAAACCGCATATCAGAAGCGTCAGTGGATTATAGTAGGTGACTATAGAAAAAGTCGTGATGATAGAAAACTACGGAGAAAGAATATAATATCCGTAGAAAACTATTGCTAATTTGGAATTAGAATGCTATTTTTGTACCGAAACTTATAACTTGATAGGTGTAAGGTATGAATTATATTATGCGTAAAGCGATGTCGCAGGGAGGTGTAATAACTGCGGCTGAGTTGTCAAAACCATCTGAATATCTGAAAATGGTACGGGCAAAAGAACGTGGCGAACTTATAAGAGTGCGTCATGGTGTATATGCAGTTCCTGAAGCCTTGCTGAATACAATGATTGATGTGGAACGAGTGGTGCCCAAGGGAGTGGTGTGCCTTTATAATGCTTGGGCATATCACCGACTTTCTACCGTAATTCCGCCGTCATTTTGTGTTGCCATCGATGCCAAACGAAAGATAGTTGTGCCCTCGACTTTGCCAATAGACCTGTTTTACTGGAAGAAGGAAAATCTCGAATTTGGCATTATGGATGCAGAAATATCAGGCTATAATGTACGTATAACCGACTTGGAACGTAGTGTGTGTGATGTAGTTAAGTATCGCAATAAACTCGGAATTGAAGTCTGTTCGGAGGTGCTACGGAATTATCTGAAAAAGGAAAACCGCAATTTGAGCCGATTGTTGGAGTATGCCAAGCGGTTGAGAGTCGCCAATATTTTGAAAAACTATCTAGAAATAGTAATAGAATAGAATGGGAAACAAAAACTACGGCAAGTCTGTGAGGGCTCGTCTTCTTAATCTTATGAATGGTACTGGCTATAGGTATATGTATCTTCTTGCAAGATACTTCAATGAGCGATTGCTTTATCGGGTTTCGGTAAGCCAGTATAGGAATAATTTTTTGTTGAAAGGTGGGGCGCTACTCTATGCGATGGATGGCCTTGGCGCTCGTCCAACTGTTGATGTCGACTTTATGGCGGAGAAGATTAGCCGTGACCGGGAGTCTTTGGTTGAGGCGTTCCAAAAGATTTTGGGTATAGCGTGTGAAGAGGATGGTGTTACTTTTGATGCTGATAATGTCGCTTTTGAGCCGATTACTGTCGATAAGAAATACCCTGGTACAAGGTTGTTTTTCACGGCGCATATGGATAGTATCGTCCACAAAATGTCGGTGGATATAGGATTCGGTGATGTTGTGACGCCGTCCCCTGTTTCGGTAGATTTCCCTTTGCTGTTGAATAATTTGCCGTCGGTTAATCTGCAGGCATACTCTTTGGAAACTGTAGTGGCAGAGAAATTCCACACCATGTTGGACCGAGACGAGTTCAATAGTCGAATGAAAGACTTTTTTGATTGTTTTCAGTTATTGACAAAGCACCAATTGGATGATGAAACACTGTATGCTGCAATAAAGTCGACTTTCGATAATCGGGGAATTGAATATAATCCAGAGTTGAAGTTGTTTACTGATGGTTTTGTCAATGATGTCAACCGACGGTTGCAATGGAAACTGTTCCTCAAAAAGATACAATGGAAAGAAGATCTTGGCTTTGATGCAGTGATGCAGACCATTGCCGACAGGTTGAAGCCTATGGCTGATAGATATTGGAATAAGTAGAAATTGCGGCATATAATAAGGCTTTTGGCGAAAAATTGGCAGACGGTGGCGAAAGATTGTCAGCGGATGTGGACAAAATGTCCATCTTTTTGTGTGTCAAATGATTGGCTTTGGTTTTGCTATCTTCTAAGGCGAACTTCCGAAGGTGGTAGCGCCTGAGAGGAGGTTCAAAAAACTGAATGTTAAATCAAAAAATAGGAGATAAAAATTATGATGCCAGTAAGAAGAAATAATCAGACATGGTTGCCAAGTATCTTCAATGACTTTTTTGACAACGAATGGATGGAAAAAGCAAACGCAACGGCTCCGGCCATCAATGTTAGCGAAAGCGAAAAGGAATATAAGGTGGAGGTTGCTGCTCCGGGTATGACGAAGAATGACTTCAATATCCATATCGACGAGGACAACAACTTGGTAATCACGATGGAAAAGAAGGCAGACAACAAGGAAGACAACAAGGAACGCAAATACTTGCGTCGCGAGTTCTCTTACTCGAAATTCGAGCAGACAATGATTTTGCCTGACGATGTGGATAAAG
>CAVAPE010000037.1:23051-23407 GCA_963590405.1 Eubacterium sp. CAG:180
AGACAAAGAGAAGATTGGCGCGGCTGTGGAGAACGGCGTGCTTGACATCACTTTGCCAAAACTTAGCAAGGAAGACTTGCCAAAGTTGACAAGAAACATCGAAGTTAAATAATATTTAAGGGCTTATAAGAAAAGCGGACTGGCGCACATGCATCAGCCCGCTTTTCTTATTTGGCGGTGGGGTGTTGTGGAAAGAGATAATGGATTTTTAAAATAAATTCACTTGAAAGTGAATTTATTTCGGGCCTAATTCTTAACTTTGCAGTGAATTGCAAAAACAAGGTTATGACTAACGTAAAACTAAAAACGATAGAGCAAAATGACAACGTGGGTATGTTCTCCATCTGCTTTGACGG
>CAVAPE010000038.1:0-22427 GCA_963590405.1 Eubacterium sp. CAG:180
TCGTGAAAATCGGCATCAGTTTCGACAGCACCCAGCGCACCATCAGCGACTGGATCATCAAGGAAGAGTAGTTCCTTCCGCCTTGACGGAAAGGCTCTAAATACAGCATTTTAAAACGAATCAATATGATAAAAGCAGTGATAGTGGGCTACGGCAATATTGGGCATTATGTGCTCGATGCGTTGCTTCAAGCCCCAGATTTTGAGATAGCCGGAGTGGTGCGCCGCAATGCCTCCGACGTGCCGGTAGAGTTGAAACCCTTTCAAGTTGTCTCGTCGCTCGACGAGGTTGAGGCTGACGTGGCCATCCTCTGTACGCCTACGCGCAGTGTCGAGGAATATGCGCTCAAGGCGTTGGCTTTGGGTATGAATACCGTTGACAGTTTCGACATACATACCAGCATCGTAGACCTTCGCTGCAGCCTTGACAAGGCAGCCAAGGAGCACGGTCGCGTTTCGGTGATTTCTGCTGGATGGGACCCGGGCAGCGACTCCGTTGTGAGAACGTTGATGCAGGCGTGTGCTCCTAAGGGCGTGACCTACACCAACTTCGGACCCGGCATGAGCATGGGACACACGGTGGCAGTGAAAGCCATCGAAGGCGTTAAGGCAGCATTGTCGATGACCATTCCTTTGGGCACGGGCATCCATCGCCGCATGGTCTATGTGGAACTCAAAGACGGCTATGCCCTTGCCGATGTGGCAGCAGCCATCAAAGCCGACCCGTATTTCGCCAATGACGAGACGCACGTGATTGAAGTGCCGTCGGTCGACGACGTGAAGGATATGGGGCACGGCGTACACATGACCCGCAAAGGCGTGTCGGGAACGACGCAAAACCAGCGATTCGAATTCACGATGTCCATCAACAATCCAGCACTCACCGCGCAGATACTTGTTGGTGCGGCGCGTGCATCGATGAAGCAGCAGCCGGGAGCATACACAATGGTTGAGATTCCAGTAATCGACTTGCTTGCTGGCGACCGCGAGGAATTGCTCCGCCATTTGGTGTAGATGTTCTAAGAGGATTAATAAATGTCGGAAAATGCGCTTTTCCGACATTTTTTGTGTAGTTTTGCATCAGAATTTAACGACATAAGATATGAAAAAAGAGTTGAACATAGATTGGGCGAATCTTTCGTTCGGTTATATCCCAACTGACTACAATGTTCGCTGCGTGTATAAGGACGGCGAATGGGGCGATATAGAAGTAACGTCGTCGGAGTTGATACCGATGCATATGGCAGCAAGTTGCCTCCACTACGGACAAGAGGCTTTTGAAGGTCTCAAGGCGTTTGAGGGCAAGGATGGCAAGGTGCGTGTATTCCGCATGGACGAGAATGCAAAGCGCATCCAGCGTTCGGCAGAAGGCATAATGATGCCAGCATTGCCAGAGGAACGCTTCAAGGAAATGGTAGAACTGGTGGTGCGCAAGAACGCGCGTTTCGTTCCGCCATACGGCAGTGGCGCATCGCTCTATATCCGTCCGCTGGAAATCGGTATGACGGCACAAGTGGGTGTGAAGCCCGCTTCTGAATACCTGTTTGTGATTTTCGTAACTCCGGTAGGTCCATACTTCAAGGGCGGTTTCTCGACCACTCCTTATGTGATTACTCGCAAGTACGACCGTGCAGCGCCTCTCGGCACTGGCATATATAAAGTAGGCGGAAACTATGCAGCCAGCCTTCGCGCAAGTAGCGAAGCCCATGCTGCCGGCTATTCGGCTGAGTTCTATCTCGACGCACGCGAAAAGAAATATATCGACGAGTGCGGTGCAGCCAACTTCTTCGGCATCAAGGACAACACCTACATCACTCCGTTGTCGACCTCGATTCTGCCGTCAATCACCAACAAGAGTTTGATGCAGTTGGCAGAGGATCTCGGCATCAAGGTGGAACGTCGTCACATCCCTGAAGAGGAACTCTCTACATTTGAGGAGGCAGGCGCTTGCGGCACAGCAGCCGTAATCAGCCCGATTGAGCGCATCGACGACCCAGAGAACAACCACACATACGTGATTTCGAAGGACGGCAAGCCAGGTCCAATCAGCACAAAACTCTACCACCTGTTGCGCGGCATCCAACTTGGCGAAGAGCCCGACGTGCACAACTGGAACACAATCATCGAACTGTAAGAGTTATGATAGGAGAATTGTCGGCGAAGGACGTGCTGCTGAAATTCTACGATGAGGATAGCGACCTGTTTCGCCTGTTGTGGAAGCACAGTTGCCAAGTGGCAGAGATGTCGCTCGACATCGCTGCGCATTACCCAGAGGCAGACACCGACTTCGTCTACGATGCAGCGTTGCTTCACGATGTGGGCATAATCAAGACCCATGCGCCGAAGATTTTCTGCAACGGCACAGAGCCGTATATCCGCCACGGCATTCTCGGCGCAGAGATGCTCCGCGGCCTTGGCGACGGAATGGAACGCTATGCTCGAGTGTGCGAGCGCCACACTGGTGCTGGCATCTCGAAAGAAGAGATAGAGCGCGACAATCTGCCGTTGCCGCTGAAGGATTTCGTGCCTGAAACGCTGGAAGAGAAGATTGTGTGCTATGCCGACAAGTTCTTTTCCAAGTCGAACGTCAACGACGTTAAGACCGTTGACTACATCCGCGAGGATCTCGCCAAATTTGGCAAAGGTCAACTCGCACGTTTCGATGAGATGAACGCGATGTTCAACCGCTGACGCGGCATTGCATATTGATAAATTCGGGGCGGCTAATTTTTCGGTTAGCCGCCCCGACTGCGTTCAGACGGTTGCGAGGGTATTGCTTTTTTACAAAAATTTTAGTAATTTCGCGGAAAATTAAGAAGACGGTCTGCGCGATTGGTATCTTTTAGGTTTGTTTTTTGTGGGAGCGCAGCCGCATCGATAAAAGCAGTTTTTTTAGATGAAAGAAAAGATTATTTCGTTTTGTTGGCAGCATTTCTTGCTGCTTTTGTCATTGTGGATAATGACAGCCGGCGTCGCAGTTTGCGTGCGCTCAATGCTCGGGTCGAGCGTAATCAGTGTTTTACCTTATGTTTTCCAAAGTGCGGGTGAGAAATCGATGGCACCAGCGTTGACCATCGGTCAGTACACCTATATTATGAACGGCATCCTCGTGCTGGGGCAGATTTGTGTGCTTCGTCGCCAGTTCGAGTTGGTGCAACTCTTTCAACTCCTTGTTGGCTTCGTGTTTGGCTCTCTGATTGATTTCAATATGATGCTTACCACATGGGTCGTGCCTACGACCATTGTCGCAAAAATCGTTGCGCAGGTGGTGGGCTGCACAATCCTCGCCATCGGCATTGCGCTGGAAGTGAGATGCGGAAGTGTTACGATGCCCGGTGAGGGATTCCCGGTGGCAATCAGCCAAGTTACGAAAGTGGAATTTCCGAAGGTTAAAATCTGCGTCGACACCTCGCTCGTGGTGCTCGGCATCATTGCCTGCTACGCCTTCTTCGGCGAGTGGCTTTGGCACATCGTGGGTATCGGCACACTCTTCGCCATGTTCTACGTCGGCTATATGGTGCGTGTGTTTGGCAAGCATCTCGGTTGGTTTGAGCACATGCTCGCCTACCGTCCAGGCTTCCGTCGCTACATCTACGGTCTTGCCCGTTTTATCTACACTAAAATCAAGTGACGCAAGTCGTCGATTAACTGCTCTGCGGCGGTGGCAGCGCTGTCGGTTGAGCCCAGTCGGGCATTGACCGTCTTGTAACCCTCAAGCATGCGCCGATGCGTGTCGGTGTCGGAGAGGAGTGGCTTCAGATGCTCGGCGATGTTGTCGGCGTTGCACAGATGGAGCAGCAGTTCCGGAACAACCGCCTTGTCGGCTATGAGGTTGGGTAGCGACACAAAACGCACTTTCAGGATGTGCTTGAACAAGTTGTAGGACAGCCGCGAGCCATTGGCACGGTAACACACCACCTGTGGGCAGCCTATGGCAGCCGTTTCGAGTGTGGCGGTGCCCGACGTCACCAACGCCGCCTCGGAGTAGGCGAGTAGGGGATAGGTGGCATCGTAGACCACGTTGAGCCCTGGCTTTACCGACTCGTAGAAATTGCGGTCGACGTTTGGCGCGCCGGCGACAACCATCTGCACATCAAAGCGACTTGCCGCATCAACCATCAGTGTGAGGTTATTGCGTATTTCGCCAAGGCGCGACCCCGGAAGCAGCGCCACAACAGGCTTGCTGTCGTCAATGCCGATGCTCTTGAAAAATTCCTCCCGTGGAGGCATCGACTTCATCGCCTCCGCAATCTCGTTGGCAGTGGGGTTGCCCACATAGTCGACCTTATAGTCGTGACCAGCGAAAAACTCCGTCTCAAAGGGGAGTATAGAGAAAACCTTGTTTACATATTTCTTTATCGACTTCACGCGCCATTCCTTCCAAGCCCATACCTTCGGCGAGATGTAGTAGTACACAGGGGTACCCTTAGAATGGGCGTACTTCGCAATCTTCAGGTTGAACGACGGATAGTCGATGAGAATAACCGCGTCGGGGCGGAACTGGCTGATAGCCTCCTTCGCACGCTTCATATTGCCGAGGATGTCCGACAGATGGCGCAGCACTTCCGAGAAAGCCATGTAAGCCATCCGCTTGTAGTGGATTACGGGCGCAACGCCAGTAGCCTTCTCCATGCAGTCGCCACCGAGAAACGCAAATTCGGCGTTCTTGTCGGCGTTGCGTAGTGCGGAAATCAGTCGTCCGGCATGCAAATCGCCCGAAGCCTCGCCGGCAATAAGGAAATATCTCATAAACGAAAAGGTTTTGTTATGGTGCAAAGTTACGATAAACGCATTACCTTTGTGATAGAAATGGAAGAAAATGTAGTTAAAATAGATATCCGCGAGGCAATCCGTAGCAAGATGCCCAAGGCGGCAAAATTCATTCCGGGTTTTGTCTACTCCTGGCTTGCGCGGCTCATTAGGCAAAAAGAACTCAACCAAGTGCTTGCCGACAACCACGGCAAGACTGGCAGTGACTTTGCCCAGGGTGCGCTACGCACGCTCGGCGTGGGGCTGAAAGTAGTGGGCGAGGAGAACATCCCCGACAACGGGCGGTTTGTCTTCGTGTCCAACCATCCTCTTGGCGGTCTCGACGGCATCGGCTTGATAGCGTTTCTCGGCAAGCGCTATGGCGATGAAAATCTGCATTTTCTCGTTAATGACGTGCTGATGGCGGTGAAGCCGCTCGACAATGTGTTTCTTCCCATAAACAAATACGGTTCGCAGTCGCGGCAGTCGATGCGCGCCGTCGACGAAGCCTACAAGGGCGACGGTCAGATAGGCACATTTCCCGCCGGACTTTGTTCCCGTGAGGGGGCAGATGGCAAGGTGCGCGACCTCGAATGGAAGAAATCTTTTGTGGCGAAGTGCGTAGAAACCCACCGCGACGTTATTCCTATATATTTTAGCGGACTTAATTCCCGATTTTTTTATAAATTTGCAAAATACCGCAAGAAAGTGGGAATTAAGTTTAACATCGAATTGATACTTCTGCCGGGCGAGATGGTGAAAAACCGTGGGGCAGAGTTTGAAATACATATTGGTAAGCCTATCGCATGGACTGACTTCGACGACAGCCGCACTTATGCGCAATGGGCAGACTATGTAAAACAGCAAGTCTACGGCATGGCCCGATAGACGGACGAGGAAATGAAAGTAGAAAGCATCATAGCACCGGTTCACAAGAGCCTGTTGAAGATGGAACTGACGGAGGCACGGTTTCTCCGCAACACAAACAAGGGTCACAATGAAATCTACATTGTGGACTCGGAAAACTCTCCCAATATTATGTGGGAGATAGGGCGTCTGCGCGAAATCGCGTTCCGCGCATCTGGCGGCGGCACGGGAAAGAGTGCCGACATCGACGAGTTTGATACGATGGACGACCCTTGCCAGCAACTGATTGTGTGGAATCCCGAAGCCGAAGAAATTGTCGGCGGCTATCGCTTTATCCTCGGTGAAAACATCAAGATTGAAAACGGTGTGCCGCACATCGCAATGTCGCACATGTTCGGCTTTTCGGAAGATTTTCTGAAAAACAAGTTGCCCTACACCATCGAACTCGGACGCTCTTTCGTGTCGGTCGAGTATCAGTCGACCAAGGCTGGCGTCAAGGCACTTTATGCCCTCGACAACATCTGGGACGGACTTGGCGCGCTGACGGTGGTCTATCCGCAAATCAAATATATGTTCGGCAAGATGACCATGTATCCCAGTTATCCGCACGAGTGCCGCAACATGATTCTCTACTTCCTCGACAAATATTTCCACGACGACGAAAGGATGGTTTATCCGCTGAAGCCGCTCGAAACACATATCGACGAGGCGCGGATGCGCTCGATTTTCTGTGGGGCAACGTTCCGCGAGGACTATCGCATACTCAATAGCAACGTGCGCGCGCAGGGCATGAACATACCGCCGCTCGTCAACAGTTATATGAATCTGTCGCCAAAGATGAAAGTGCTCGGCACCGCCATCAATGACGAATTTGGCGATGTGGAGGAAACGGGCATCTTCCTTGCAATATCCGACATCTATGAGGATAAGAAGATGCGCCACATTCGGTCATTCTATCAGCGCTTCATCGAGTACCGCCAGATGATGGTGGCACGCATGCGCGAATATTCAAAAAATAGAAACAACAGATGAAAAAACTCTTTTTTTCTGCCGTCGCAATCATTGCCTCAATGGCAGCATCGGCTGAGACTCCGCTTCAGGTGGACGGCTCGGTTAATGCCAATGTGGGCAGTGGTGATTTTGCTCCTTATTTCATGATGAGCAACAACGGCGGCAAACTGACGCAGCCCAAGGCTGTGGAACTCGATGCCAAGGTGACGAAGGACCTCGACCTTAGCCGTCGCTTCAGTTATGGCTTCGGTGCCGAACTCGTTGGTGGCTATCAGTCGAAGTACACCCAATACGACCAATTTGACCCTGCACCTGCAGTGCAAGGGAAACATCCGTCAGCCATCTGGATTCAGCAGATGTATGGTGAGGTGAAATACCGCGGAGTGTTCCTGTCCATCGGTATGAAAGAACGAACATCGCCGCTGCTCAACGATAGTCTCGGCGTTGGCGACTACACGCAGTCGAACAATGCCCGTCCGCTGCCGCAGGTGCGTGCCGGATTTGTCGACTTCCAGAACATCCCGTTCACCAACGGCTGGGTTCAAATCCAAGGTGAGATTGCCTATGGTTATTATATGCAAGATGATTGGTTTGACGACCATTTTGCTCATTATAGCGGATTTATCAACACCGGTGAATACTACAACTACAAGCGTTGCTATTTCCGCACGAAGCCATCTAAGCCATTTTCGGTCACGGTAGGTATGCAGATGGTAACGGAGTTTGGCGGTACAGCCTTGACTTATTCCAATGGTAAACTTACTAAAGAAGACCGCTACGACACTGGTTGGAAAGACTTTATCCGAGCATTTTTCGCCTCTGAGGGTGGCTCTAACCCCGGCGACGCATCGTATCACTACGGCAACACGCTCGGCTCGTGGGACTTCGTGGCTCGCTATCGCCTGAAGAATGGTAGCGAACTGAAAGCATTCTTCCAGAAACCTTTTGAGGATGGTTCGGGCATAGGTTGGATGAACGGCTTCGACGGCATCTGGGGCTTGGAGTACAAGAGTAACAAGAAGAGCATCGTGAACGGCGCCGTGGTGGAATATGTGGATTTCACCAACCAGAGCGGTCCAATGCACTGGGCACCGCACGACAATCCAGATGCAATGCAGGATGTGCATGCGACGGGCGGCGACTCCTATTATACCAATTTCCGCTGCAATCCCTACAGTTACTTCGGTATGTCGCAGGGCACACCGTTTATTCCGCAAACAATCTATTGCCGCAATGGTTCAAACAGCATAGCCGACAACCGTCTGCGAGGTTTCCAGATCGGCATCACAGGCAATATTTATGCGCCGTTGGAGTATAGACTGCTCGTGAACTATCGCAAGTCGTGGGGCACTTATGGCAATCCGCGTCTTGCCACTGTCGACAACACCTCGTTTATGCTTGAGGGAACTTACCATTTCCGTCAGGTCAAAGGCTTGACTGTGAAAGGGCAGGTGGCATTCGATAAAGGCGAACTCTCTGGCGGCGACAATTTCGGCGTGCTGATAGGCGTTAGTTACAAAGGTTTGTTTGACTTATTTAAACATTAGACTATGAGGCGAATAAGTATAATCCTGACATTCGTGGCAATGCTCACACTTGTGGCTTGCACCCAAAATAACGGACACATCGGCCATTGGTTCGGTCAATGGAAGGTGGAGCGCATCACGATTGACGGCGTAGACTCGCCAGACTATAAAAACAACTGCTTCTTTTGCTTCCAGAACGGCGTGTTCGGAGTGCGTCATTCCTCTGGCGGTACAGTTTATGGTCAATGGAAGGATGCCGAGCAAGAAAATGTGATTACTGTGGATTTTGACGTGGCATACCATGCGCCTTCGGCGACTTGGCATGTGTATCTCGACGACCACGTTACGTTTACCCTCCTCTCGCACAATGGCAAGAAGAAAGTGCTTGAACAGGTGAAGGATGACGGCAAAACATACACCTACTATCTGACTAAGTGGTAAAAATTGGGAGATGACAATTAAAAGTCGTACTTTTGTGGAATATAAATCTGATAATTAAAATCATAACAACGAATCGATGAATTTTGTAGAAGAACTCAAATGGCGCGGCATGATTCACGACATGATGCCCGGTACTGAAGAACAATTACAGAAAGAGATGACAACGGCTTATGTGGGCATCGACCCTACTGCCGACTCTCTCCATATCGGTCACCTTGTGAGCGTGATGATTCTTCGTCATTTCCAGCGTTGTGGTCACAAGCCGTTGGCACTCATTGGCGGTGCTACCGGTATGATTGGCGACCCTTCGGGCAAGTCGGCTGAGCGCAACCTCCTCACTGAAGAAGTGCTCCGCCACAACCAGGAATGCATCAAAAAACAACTGTCGAAATTTCTTGACTTCGACAGCGATGCTCCAAATGCTGCCGAACTGGTCAACAACTACGACTGGATGAAAAACTTTGGCTTCCTCGACTTCGCTCGCGAGGTGGGCAAGCACATCACCGTAAACTATATGATGGCAAAGGACAGCGTGAAGCGTCGTCTCAACGGCGAGGCTCGCGATGGCTTGTCGTTCACCGAATTTACATATCAGTTGCTTCAGGGCTACGACTTCCTCCACCTCTACGAAACCAAGAACTGCAAATTGCAGATGGGTGGTAGCGACCAATGGGGCAACATCACCACTGGTACGGAACTCATTCGCCGCACCAACGGTGGCGAGGCATTCGCCTTGACTTGTCCGCTGATTACCAAGGCCGACGGCGGCAAATTTGGCAAAACGGAGTCGGGCAACGTATGGCTTGATGCGCGCTACACATCGCCTTACAAGTTCTACCAGTTCTGGCTCAACGTCAGCGACGACGATGCACAGCGCTACATCAAAATCTTCACTTCAATGACCCGCGAGGAGATTGAAGCCCTCACTGCAGAGCATCTTGAGGCTCCGCACTTGCGCTTGCTCCAGAAGCGCCTTGCCAAGGAAGTCACCACGATGGTTCACTCTGAAGATGACTACAATGCAGCGGTTGAGGCTTCCAATATTCTCTTCGGTAACGCTACTGCCGATGCCCTTCACAAACTCGACGAAGCAACATTCTTGGCAGTGTTTGAAGGTGTGCCTCAGTTTGAGGTGTCGCGCGATCTTGTTTCTGGCGGCGTGAAGGCGGTCGACCTCTTCGCTGAGCATGCAAAGATTTTTGCTTCCAAGGGTGAAATGAGAAAACTCACTCAGGGTGGTGGCGTTTCGCTCAACAAAGAGAAACTTGCTGCCTTCGACCAGGAGGTGACAACTGCCGACCTTCTAAACGACAAATATCTGCTTGTGCAACGCGGCAAGAAAAATTACTTCCTCGTTGTAGTGAAATAAGCAACCTGCGATAACAATACGGAACGCGGCCAGACGGCAATATTCTTGCCCGACGGCCGCGTTTCTCGTTTTTACGAAATTCTCAGAGGGTTTAAACTGCGCTATTTTGAGCGGAACTTGTTGCAAAAAAGAGAATTGCCACGATTTTCCTTCATCCCTGAATTTTGCTCAGAAAAATCTTGCGCACCGTTTGGCTTGCCGCAAGCCTCATTGTGATTTGGTCGGAGCCGAATAATATCGTCATATTTTGCTTACAATTTGTAACTTATCATCGTTTTGGCGTAAATGGTTGATTTTTAGGAGCGAATATAAAATGAAGGTTGTAAAGAAGGTGAAATGTTAATTTAACATTTGCGGTTAACACTTGAGAAATGCCGACATAAGTGGCAATTTTGAAGAGAAATGGGGCTGTTTCTGAGCATCTGGTCACGAAAAACGCCTCTTTGCAACTGAATTTATCACCCATCAGCGCATTTTTCTTCACTTTTTATGGCGAAATGCCCTGCCTTTGGGATTCAAGTCGTGAGTTGTAAAACTTATGTAAATAATTGAAACATAATCGGTTTGACCTTCGTTAGGAGGGCTGGATTTCTCCAAATTTGGCGCTGCGCACCTTTGATTAAAATAAGTGAACGCATATTTGTTGGAGTTAATTATTTGTAGTAATTTAGCAAAGTGCTACATAAAACAATGGTTTGATAAGAAAAAGCGTGTTTTTGCCAATGTAGTTTTAGAAAAGTGATAAATAACGAGCCGTTTTTGTCTCGCTAATCTTAATTTTGTGCTGAAGAATTAGGTTTGTAAGCATAGATTTTTGTAACAGATTAAAACTGTTGCTTTAATGGGTTAAGAGAAAATATTTATTGTGTGTTTTATATAATTGTTTTAAAAAATTTATGAGACTAAAGAAATTTGTCATGATGGCTTTGATGTCATTGCTCAGTCTGTCGGCTTACGCCAGTGTGACTGTTAGCGGTGTCGTTGTCGAAGCCGAGACGAACGAGCCCATCATCGGTGCTTCGGTGGTGGAAAAAGGTCGGACGTCAAATGGAGTCGCTACCGATTTCGACGGTGCGTTCACGCTGACTCTTCCTTCGTATGATTCTCGCTTGATCGTATCCTATGTGGGTATGAAAAACAAGGAAGTAAAGGCATCTTCATCAAAACTTAAAATTGTCCTTGAGTCTGACTCTAAGACACTCGACGAGGTAGTCGTTACCGGTATGTCGAAGGTGGACAAACGAATCTTTACTGGTGCAACAACCCAGATTTCAGCCGATAAGGCAAAACTCGACGGTGTGAGCGATATTTCTCGTTCACTCGAAGGTCGTTCAGCCGGTGTGTCGGTGCAAAACGTGTCTGGTACTTTCGGTACAGCGCCTAAGATTCGTGTGCGTGGTGCAACATCAATCTATGGTGCCAGCAAGCCTCTTTGGGTTGTCGACGGCGTGGTGATGGAAGATGCAGTCGAGGTTTCTGCCGACGACCTTTCGTCGGGCGACGCCGTGACATTGATTTCTTCTGCTATCGCAGGTCTTAACTCAGACGATATCGAGAGTTTCCAAATCCTTAAGGACGGTTCCGCTACATCTATATATGGTGCGCGCGCAATGGCCGGTGTGATTGTCGTGACGACAAAGAAAGGTAAAGCAGGCCACACACGCGTAAGTTATACAGGTGAGTTGACAACCCGTATGAAACCTCACTATTCAGAGTTCAACATCAGCAATTCTCAAGAGCAGATGGGCATCTATCGCGAGATGGAGTCGAAAGGCTGGTTGGAGTTTGCTAACCTCGCAAAGAACTCTACTTCAGGTGTCTACGGTAAGATGTATCAGATGATTGCTTCTTACGCCGACGGCAAATTTGGTATCGAGAACACTCAAACTGCAAAGAACGCTTACCTCCGCGACGCAGAGTTCCGCAACACAGACTGGTTCGACCTCCTGTTCAGCAACGCAGTGCTTCAAAACCACTCGTTCAGTATCGCTGGTGGTACAGACAAAGGTAACTTCTATACTTCGTTGTCAGTAATGAATGATCCGGGATGGACCTATTCAAGCAACGTTCGTCGTTACACTTTCAACGCCAACGCATCTTATCAGATTTCTCCGACATTGAAATTCAGCGTCTTGACATCCGACTCTTATCGTAAGCAGAAAGCTCCTGGAACATTGAGTTCTTCTACCGATGCAGTCAACGGTTCTGTCAACCGTGATTTCGATATCAACCCTTATAGTTACGCAATCAACGCATCGCGTGCTTTGGACCCTAACGAATACTACACTCGTAACTACTGCGATTTCAACATCTTCAACGAACTTGACAACAACTACATCGACATCGATGTGACTGACTTGAAGTTCCAAGCAGAGTTGAACTGGAAACCGTTCAAGGGTCTTGAACTCAACGCCTTGGGTGCTTACCGCTACCAGAGCAGCGTTCAGCAACACTATGTGAAGGACAACTCAAACCAGGCCAACGCTTACCGCGCAGGTATCGACCCTGAGGATGCAACAATCCGTGACTCCAACACATACCTCTATACTGACCCAGACGATGCCAACGCTCTTCCTGAAACAATTATGGCACGAGGCGGTATCTACTACAACAACACTTACACAGTTTCGCAATACGACTTCCGCGGTACTGCCACTTACAACAAGACTTGGAACAACACTCACATCTTCAACGTAATGGCTGGTCTCGAGGTTAGTTCAACCGACCGTAAGCAAATCGGCTGGGAAGGCTGGGGATTCGTTTATGACAACGGTGGCGTTCCTTCGCTCGACTACAAACTGTTCAAGCAGCAAATCGAGGAAGGTCACACCTACTATTCAATCTCTCCATCCTACCGTCGCAGTTTTGCTTCGTTTGCCAACGCAACTTACTCTTACAAAGCACGCTACGTGTTGAACGGTACTATCCGTTACGAGGGTACTAACAAGTTGGGTATGTCGCGCAACTCTCGCTGGTTGCCTACATGGAACGTGTCTGGCGCATGGAACGCTCACGAAGAGGACTTCTTCAAGAAGCACATCGATCCGAAAATCTTGAGCCACGCTACAGCACGTATCTCTTACTCACTTACTGCCGATAGCGGTCCATCAAGCGTGTCGAATGCAACACCTATTTATACTTCAGGTACTGCATGGCGTCCGTCGGCAACCGACCAAGAACTTATGCTCGAACTTACCACTCTTGGTAACTCGGAACTTACTTATGAAAAGAAGCACGAGTTTAACTTCGGTCTCGACCTCGGTTTCCTCAACAACCGCATTAACGCAAGTGTCGACATCTATTCTCGTAACAACTACGACTTGATTGGTATCACCTACACTCCTGGTGTCGGCGGTGAATCAATGAAGTACGCCAACGTTGCTTCGATGAAGTCGCACGGTGCCGAGTTGACAATTTCTACAAAGAACATCGACAATAAGGACTGGGGCTGGACAACCGACTTGACTTTCTCTAAGACTAAGAGCGAAATCACTGAGTTGGAATCACGTTCAAGCAACATCTACCTCGTCAACGGTGCAGGTTACGCTTTGAAGGGCTACCCAGTACGTTCACTCTTCTCTTATCAGTTTGAAGGTTTGAACGAGCAGGGTCTTCCTCAGGTAATCAACGAAAACGGCGAAAAGACAGTTAACGACATCAACTTCCAGAGCTTCGATGCTACTCACCTTGTATATGAAGGTCCAACCGACCCGACTATCACTGGTGGTTTCGGCAACACTGTAAGTTGGAAAAACTTCCGTTTGAATGTCTTCATGACTTACTCATTCGGCAACAAACTCCGTCTTGACCCTGTGTTCTCTAACAAGTACACTGACGAAGAGGCATTGCCTCGCGAGTTCTCTAACCGTTGGGTTGCTCCTGGCGATGAGGCTGTTACAACCATCCCAGTTATCGCAAGCTACCGTCAGAACGCGGAAATCTCTCAGTTGGCGCGTGCTTACAACGCCTACAACTATTCTACAGCCCGTGTGGCAGACGGCGGATTTATCCGCTTGAAGGAAGTTTCTCTCACCTACGACCTTCCGAAGTCGTTCCTCGAGAAAATCCGTTTCACTTCGGCATCTCTTAAGTTCCAGGCTACCAACATCTGTCTGCTCTACGCCGACAAGAAGTTGAACGGTCAGGACCCAGAATTCTTCAACACCGGTGGTGTGGCAACGCCTAACCCTAAGCAGTTCACATTCACTCTGCGTTTCAGCCTGTAGGATTGTAAAACATTTTAATTGACACAAGAAATTATGAAATTTCAGAAAATATTATATATCGGTGCTCTTGGATTGATTTCACTTTCCTCGTGCGATGATTTCTTGAATCACTTGCCCGACAGCCGTATCGACCCGAGCACTCCGAAACAGTTGCAGTTGATGCTTGTCGATGCCTACAACGGCTACGACTACGCTACAATGTGTGAACTTAGTTCTGACAACGTTGTCGATAACCATGCGCCAAACAGCGCTGGCGTATCCTACAACACTACCCAAGTGGCTGACGCTATCGACGATCAGTATTTCGCTTGGGAAGACGCTAACATGTCGTCGCAACAGGACTCTCCAACAGCCGTTTGGTCAGGCGCTTACCACGCTATTGCAGTCGACAACCACGTGATCCAAAAAATCGCTCAGTTTAAGGGCGAGGGCAAGTTCTCGTCGGGTGAAGACCTTGAGCGTATGAACGCTGCCTACGGTGAGGCTCTTCTTTCGCGCGCCTATAACCACTTCGTTCTTGTCAACCTCTTCAGCAAGCAGTATGGCAAGACAAGCGACACCGATCAGGGTATCCCTTACTGTACAGAGCCTGAAACTACCGTGCAAGTTAAGTACGACCGTGGCACTGTAGCCAAAGTTTACGAACAGATCGAGCAAGACCTCCTCGAAGGTCTCG
This sequence comes from Eubacterium sp. CAG:180, assembly GCA_963590405.1. Classification (GTDB taxonomy): domain Bacteria; phylum Bacteroidota; class Bacteroidia; order Bacteroidales; family Muribaculaceae; genus Limisoma. The sequence continues at coordinate 14,865 of CAVAPE010000038.1, forward strand.
AATATGTGAGCGACCAGTACTATTCAGTGCTTCGCTACCACTTCAACACTACCGCTGCCAACGCCTTTGCAGCACGCTTCTACCTCTTCAAGCGCGACTACAAGAAGGCTGAGGAATATGCTACTGCAGCCCTCGGTTCTGACCCATCGTCAATGATGCGTAGCGACTATTGGGCTACATCGTTCACGAGCCTTAACTCTGACGCAGTGCAATATTTCTCATCAGCGTCACAGTCTAACTTCCTGTTGATTCCTACGCAGTCTGTTGTGTTCTACAACATCTGCTACTATACCAACGGTGCTCGCTACGCCAACAATGGCTCTGCATCAACCTCTACTCTCTACGGTTGGGGACCATGCTGGGACACCAACTTTATGCCTACTTTCTCTTCTCACCTCTATGTGAACAGCAAGCAGGACTTCGGTTTGTGGCCAAGCTGGATGTATATGATGTTTGAGTACACCGACAAGGTTGCTGGCATCGGTTATCCTAAGCGTATGCGTGCTGAGTTCACCGGTGAAGAGACTTTGCTTACTCGTGCTGAAGCTCGTATTTTCATGGGCAAGTACGATGAGGCTCTCAGCGACCTCAATATTTGGGTGAAGTCGCACGACACTAATGCTTCTTATCCATTGTCAACACTTACTTCTTCCATCGTTAAAGATTGGTACAACAAGGCGAATGCAACAACTAAGGAGCGCGACCCACGTCAGTACATCCTCCAAGACCTTAACATCGAAGATGTTTGTGCACCAGCAACTGGCAATGAGAGCTACACCCTTGACGACAATAAGTTGCCTTTCATCTGGTGTGTGCTCCACTTCCGCCGCATCAACGACGTGATGACAGGCTATCGCTGGTTCGACATCAAGCGTTACGGCATCGTGATTACTCACCAGATTGGTCGTACTCGCACTGAGACTCTTTCTCTCTACGACTCTCGCCGCGCATTCCAGATTCCTACTGAGGCTATCCAGGCAGGTCTTGACCCAACGCCACGCACAGTGACTACTCCGTCGGAATCATCGATGTCAAAGGCAGGCTTCAGCTTGACAAGCATTAAGTAAAACAAACAACAACAATTCAAATTAACAGATAATTATGAATTTCAAAAAATATATCATTTTAGCGGCTGTGGCTCTCGGAATGAGTGCGTCGTTTGCCTCTTGCTCCGAAGATGACCTCGACCCGACGAGCATTTTTGTGGACACAGAGGAGCTCGACCCGTCTTCGCCAACTTATCAACTCGATAAGTTCCTCGACGACAGTCTTCGCGTGCCTTACAACTGCGCGGTTACTTACCGCATGAAGGACGTAATGACCGACAAGACCTACAACCTTGTGCCTGCCAAGTACGAATATTCAGTGGATTTGGCTGTGCTTTGCAAGTACTACTGGTTTGATGTCTACTACAATGTAGTTCCTGATAAGGACTTCATGAAGAAATATGGTCCACGCATCCTCCACTTCATCGGTTCGTCGGCAATCAACGCTGCCAACGGTACTGAGGTGCTCGGTTTGGCTGAGTCTGGTATCAAGATTTCTCTCTATAAGTTGAACTCTATGGATCTTAGCGATATTGAATACCTCAACGACCGCTACTTCCACACAATGCACCACGAGTTTGCTCACGTGCTCCACCAGACAAAGACCTATCCTAAGGAATTCGACCAGTTGTCAAACGGTCACTACGATGCTCTCGGTTGGCAGGATCGCACCACGGCTGAAGTTGCTTCGCTCGGCTTCACCACTCCTTACGCAAGCAGCCAGGCTCGTGAGGACTTCGCAGAGACTATCTCAAACTACATCACTATGACCGATGCTGAGTGGGCAAACCTCTTGAAACTCGCTGGTCAGAACTATGAAGGCGTCGATGATGGCGTCGACGGCGTGGCTATCCTTAACCGCAAGGTTGAGATTGCTCGCAACTGGCTCCGCGACTCTTGGGGTACCGACCTCGAGGCTCTCCGCGCTGAGGTGCAGAAACGTCAGAACAACTACAGTCTCGACCTCGTGAAGGAATTGAGAAAACAGGTTTACGACATTCCAGTGCCTAACACAAAATAAAACAGGTGTAACCCTTCTAAACAATGCAAAGAATTATGAAAAAAACAATTGCTATATTATTTGGCGTTTCGTGCCTGTTGAGCCTCAACTCTTGCTTCAAGACTGAGGACGACCTTTTCGACAAGTCGGCGGCACAGCGCTTGAATGAACTGCAGTCTACCTACCGCGAGGTGCTCTCGAGCGCCGAAAACGGTTGGGTGCTTCAATACTTCGCTTCTGATGAGGAGCAGGGCTATCCGTTTGTCATGAAGTTTGACAAATACGGTAGCGTAACTATTGCAGCCAAAAACTCCGCTTCCACAAGCAACACCTACAAGGAGGAAACTTCTACCTACGACTTCGTGCAGGATATGTCGGTAGTGCTCACTTTCGACACCTACAATACGATTTTCCACGAGTTCTCTTCTCCGGGCGACGATGGCGTGGGTCACGGTGGCGACTATGAGTTCCAAATGAAAGGTATGAGTGCCGACAAGGACACTGTCTATGTGATGGGTAAGAAGACTGGCATCGATATGCGCCTTGTTAAGTTCCCTATGGGTGCTACCTACAACACTCCAAGCGGCGAACAGAAGACTGTATCTTCTTGGGAAGACTACTTCACTGCCATCAACGCCAACACGGCGGCGCTCTTCAACTCGAAGTTCCCGACCTACACTCTTACAGCAGGTGGTGAGAAGTACAACGTTACTGGTATGGGTTCAGGTTTTATGACGTTCGTTCCTGCGGATGCAACTGATGCGGATGCTTCTACTCGTACATACTATCGCGGCATCATCGTGAACCTCGACAACACCGTGCGCCTGTCTTCTCCGTTCAAGGGCGAGAACGACAAGTTCAGCGTCCAAACATTCGGTCTTTCGGATGCTAAGGACAAGTTGGTGGCACTCGATGGCACAAAGGACGCTACGTTGGCTTTGCCTTCGCTTGCCGAACTGTTTAAGCAACTCACTTGGACAATGCCTAATGCAACGATGGAAGGTCAGTTTGCAACGCTCTACAATGCAGTGGCTGCTGGTCTTGTAAACTACAACAAGAACATCAAGTTGCAGAGCCTTGGCTTCGGCTACGACACCACAGAGGGTAACAACTACCTCAATATTAAGTCGAACAAATACAATGGCAAACTCTATTGCTCGATTTTGCCTGTCGACGACAACTCTGTTACGATTTCGTTCACTGGCACTGGCGACAAGAATGGTAATGTGTTCTTGAAGAACGTGCCTGAAATCATGCAACTCATTGACTTCTTGCAGGCAAACAATATGAAATTGTCTACTCCAATGCCGTTCGCACCGTTGTCTGTAACCATCAGCAACTCTGCAAACGAGGCAGACAAAGCCGTAATCAATTTGTAAGGCTTAAATACACAATAAAATCTTCAGGCAGGCTGCCCGCTGATGGGTGGCCTGCCTTTTGTGTTAAATCTTGACGAATTGTTAAAAATGTGATTTTTAGGCGAAATTTTTGATAGTATATTATGAAATCACATTGAAATGTGATAATTTTGCCTCCAATATTTGGTTTTAGCGAATCTCGTGTATTTTTGTTATGCCACTATGGTTTTGATTGTATACTTAATGTTGCATATATATTATTCATTCTTATAAACAACTAATATTTTTTCACTATGAAGAAATCATTACTTTTTTCTTTAGCATTAGTCCCTGCAGCGGCTTTCGCTGGTGTGGTTGGCGCTAACCGTGCAGTCAGTGTTCCTGCAAACATGCTTAAGGCTGTTCCTGCAAGCGAACAACTCGTAAAGGCAGCTCCTAACGCTGTTAAGGCAAACTTGAAGGCAAACAATGCATTCAACGTTAAGCCAAAAGCAGATGTAGAGGCAGGCTACGTACTTCCTGATGGCTCTTTCTTCTGGGGCTGGGGTGTTAGCGCCGATGGCAGCAAGTACGTTTCTATGCAAAATTCGTTTACACTTGCTCCTTGTAATGTTCCTTTGACTTGGGAGAACGTTTCAACAGGTGCAACTTCATTTACTTGGACTTATCCTGTAGATTATGATGCTACTGGCTCGTCAGAGGTTACTGAGACATCTACTGAAAAGGATCTCGTTTGGACTCCTCCTTGCTTCTATATGTTCTCACAACCAGTTTTGGCAGCCGGCGAAAGCGAGTATAGTTATCCAGGTTATGCTCTTTATGGTGGTGTAGCTTATACTCAAGGTTATTATTTCTTGACCTATCCTGATGATTTCTATTCTATCAAGTCTGCTGATGGTGGAAAATATAGCTATTCTGCTTTCTGGGGTGCCTCTGAGAATACTGCTTCTTATTTGGAACAAATTGGTTTCAAAGGTCTAAACCCATCTGTAACGTCGATGTATCAATGTTATCCAGCTTCAGCGGCTGATTATTTGATCGAGTCTGTTGCTGTTCGTGGTGCATTTGATAAATACACTTCTGACAAGTTGATTGCGAAAATTTGGAAAGTTAACGAAGAGGGTTATCTTTCAGACCTCATGTATGAAGGTTATATTGACGGTAGCGAAGTAGAAACAAGTGAAGAAAACTGGTGCTCTGCAACAATTCCTTTCTATGAATCTGATGGCGAGCTCGAATCTCAGGTATTTGCTCAAATTCCTGCAAACACTCCGATTGTTATTGAAATCACAGGTTTCGATGCTGCTAAGGATTCATTCCTCTTGGCAGGTCTCACTGAGTCGGGCGAAATGGCAGAAGACGATGCTACTCCAAGTTACTTCGGTGTAACTTATGATGGTAAAAGCGGTAGAACCACAAGTCTTGTTCCATGCGGCGCGATTACGTTCGGTTCAACAGGCTCAGAATCTCACTTTGCTTTGATTGATATTGCTACTAATATGTACTATTCATACGTAGAGGTTGACAGTGATGTATTCAACTTCTCTACAGAAGGTGAGACAAAGACTTTGAATGTTAGCTCATTGTTTACTTCAGACAGTCTCTATCTTGAGGGCGAAGGCGAAGGCGATTGGTGGTCGTATGAAATTGGCGAAACCGACGATGATGGCGTTACACCAGTTGAAATCACTGTAGCTCCATTGGCAGAAGGTGTTCACAAAAACTGGTCAATGGTTAATGTGAGAACTCTCGGTGCTTCTACTCCAATCTATCTCCTTCAGGATGACGGTAGCTCAGTTAACTCTGTTGCAACAACAAGCACTTCTGCAAAGGTTGTAAACGGCAACTTCGAGGTTGAGAGCGCTAATGCAACTGCAGTAGCAGTCTACAACTTGGCAGGTCAGAAAGTAGCAGAAACTACATTCGACGGCAAAGCAACAGTCGCAGCTGCCGACCTTGCAAAGGGCGTTTACGTCCTCAAGTTCAACAACAACGTCGTTGTCAAATTGGCTAAGTAATTTAAAGTTACATACGAATAAAAAAAGCGTCCATCCGGGCGCTTTTTTTATTCGCGATAGATAAGAATCGCTTCTGTGCGTGTGTTAGGCTGAAAGCCTCAAACCACCATAGCCCAGGGCAACGCCCTGGGTAACAGGTGTTTGGGTGACATGTATAGGCTGAAAGCCTTAAACCACCATAGCCCAGGGCAACGCCCTGGGTAGTAGGTGATTGGGTGAATCGCCCTGTAAGGGCAACCTAACCCCGACGCATTGACGCATTCGTGTTTTGGTGGTTATTAGCGAGGTCTGGGGCGCCACCCACACTAACAAAAAAAACTTCACCCCTCAAACCATTAAAACACAATAATTTACAATTTCCCCTCCGAAAAACGAGCAAAAAAGTTGCAAAAATATTTGGTGGGAATGCGCAAAGGCTGTAACTTTGTAACCGCTTTCCCGCTGAAACGGGGGCGAAACAAGAGAACATTGAAATGATGCGATAAAAAGACAAGACGAAGGAAGAGGGCGGGAGCCCTCCGTCAAGAGAAAAAGCGCAGTAGTCGGGACAGACGAAGTTGGTTTTCTGGCTGTGTTAGAAATACAGAAAAAATAAAGAAAACAATATTAACAACGGAGAGTTTGATCCTGGCTCAGGATGAACGCTAGCGACAGGCTTAACACATGCAAGTCGAGGGGCAGCGAGGATGTAGCAATACATCTGTCGGCGACCGGCGCACGGGTGAGTAACGCGTATGCAACCTACCCTTTACAGGGGGATAACCGGGAGAAATTCCGACTAATACCGCATACGTCGCGAGGAGGCATCTCTTTGTGATGAAAGAAATTCGGTAAAGGATGGGCATGCGTGATATTAGGTAGTTGGCGGGGCAACGGCCCACCAAGCCTACGATATCTAGGGGTTCTGAGAGGAAGGTCCCCCACATTGGTACTGAGACACGGACCAAACTCCTACGGGAGGCAGCAGTGAGGAATATTGGTCAATGGGCGCGAGCCTGAACCAGCCAAGTAGCGTGAGGGATGACGGCCCTACGGGTCGTAAACCTCTTTTGCGGGGGAACAACACCGGGAACGCGTTCCCGGCTGCGGGTACCCCGCGAATAAGCATCGGCTAACTCCGTGCCAGCAGCCGCGGTAATACGGAGGATGCGAGCGTTATCCGGATTTATTGGGTTTAAAGGGAGCGCAGGCTGACGTGCAAGTCAGCGGTCAAATGTCGGGGCTTAACCCCGGCCTGCCGTTGAAACTGCATGACTAGAGTGTGATTGAGGTAGGCGGAATGCGTTGTGTAGCGGTGAAATGCATAGATATGACGCAGAACTCCGATTGCGAAGGCAGCTTACCAAATCACTACTGACGCTGAGGCTCGAAAGCGTGGGGATCGAACAGGATTAGATACCCTGGTAGTCCACGCAGTAAACGATGAATACTAACTGTTCGGAGGGTGACCTCTGAGTGGTACAGCGAAAGCGTTAAGTATTCCACCTGGGGAGTACGCCGGCAACGGTGAAACTCAAAGGAATTGACGGGGGCCCGCACAAGCGGAGGAACATGTGGTTTAATTCGATGATACGCGAGGAACCTTACCCGGGCTTGAATTGCAGCCGAACGATCCAGAGATGGTGAGGCCCTTCGGGGCGGCTGTGAAGGTGCTGCATGGTTGTCGTCAGCTCGTGCCGTGAGGTGTCGGCTTAAGTGCCATAACGAGCGCAACCCCTGCCCGCAGTTGCCATCGGGTCATGCCGGGCACTCTGCGGGGACTGCCGCCGCAAGGTGTGAGGAAGGCGGGGATGACGTCAAATCAGCACGGCCCTTACGTCCGGGGCTACACACGTGTTACAATGGGGGGTACAGAAGGCCGCGGCCCGGCGACGGGTAGCCAATCCCGAAAGCCCCTCTCAGTTCGGACTGGAGTCTGCAACCCGACTCCACGAAGCTGGATTCGCTAGTAATCGCGCATCAGCCATGGCGCGGTGAATACGTTCCCGGGCCTTGTACACACCGCCCGTCAAGCCATGAAAGCCGGGGGCGCCTGAAGTCCGTGACCGAAAGGAGCGGCCTAGGGCGAAACTGGTAATTGGGGCTAAGTCGTAACAAGGTAGCCGTACCGGAAGGTGCGGCTGGAACACCTCCTTTCTGGA
>CAVAPE010000039.1:0-22033 GCA_963590405.1 Eubacterium sp. CAG:180
GATTGCCTTTGCATACTCAATCTTGCCTGCATTCACGCGTTCATAATCAATTTGCGGCAGCGCATTGAGTTCCTGAGCAAGTTTCTCGAATTGCTCGCGTTTAGCCTTGTCTTTCAATTTGCCCAACGCCTGCAGATTCAAATACATCGGATGAAGTGCATAGGTAGAATTTGCCTTGTATGGATAAGAATCCACCCATGTGTTAGTCATTGTGGTATCATTGATTGGCAATATCTGCAACACGCATTGACCTGTTGCCGAGAGCCAGTCTACCATCTTCTTGATGCCGACGAAATCACCGACACCGAAATCTTCCTCTGTACGGATTGAAAAGACTGGGATTGCCGTTCCTGCCCCTTTCCAAGGAGTTGCTGAATCGCAAAATCGCAGACCTGAAAGCACTACAATCGAATTTGTTTTGGGGGTTGCCACATCCAGAACACGATTGTTGCAGTATTCCCATGTTTCTGCGCCTGTATTTCTATTGCGCTTGAAGAATTTAAACTCAAGCACCTCGTCAGCTTCCTGAGGGAAAGGAATATTAACCGTCCATACTGGATAATTGCAGTCCGACAAAAGCAAAGCTTTCTCCGAATCCCAATTACCAAGGACATCCCAGTTGCCAGAAATCAGCAAATCCTCATAAGGTCGCACCGACGGCGCAAAAATGTTGATTGTCAAACTTCCTGCCTCTTGCGCACACATCTTCCCGACTTTATTTCTGTGGAAGACCGAATTCACAAACATTGAAGAATAGTAGGACTTGTCTATAGGCATTTCCTGCCAGTGGTCAAGCAAGTCGTATGCGGCAATGCCTTTGGCGCATTTGAATGAGTGCGGTTTACCCCACTCTTCCTTTACGTAGCCATTGTCGGACATCACGAAATAAGCATATTCAAAGTCCTTTGAGCCTTTAACTTCTGCCAAGACCGACCATTCACCGCCATTATAATCCATTTTAATGGCTTTTGATTTATCCCAACAACCAAGCTCTTTCACACTGCCATAAAGGTAGAGATTCTCTCCCCATGCAGTATTGTAGCCTACTTTAAATGATAATTTCATTAGGTTAATTATTTATATGTGAATCAATATTATTTATTCATTTCTATCCGCATCGTGAAGCACCGCAAGAAGTACAAATCAAGCAGCCTTCTTGATAAATCAGCGTCTCCTGTCCGCAGTTAGGACATTTCTGTCCCTTCGCTTTCGCTCCGTCTGGGAGATATTTTTTCAAAGCGCGCTCAACACCCATTTTCCAAGTGTTGATTGACTCATTGTTAAGTTCAAGACCGCCGACAAGTTTCAATACCTGGTCAATCGGCATACCATATCTAAGCACACCTGAAATCAATTTTGCATAATTCCAATACTCTGGATTGAACTTATCCGAAAGTCCCTCAATGGTTGTTTTATAGCCTCGTTTGTTTATAAACTGGAAATCATACCGCTTGTTGCCATTCTCGTCGATGGCTTTGATAATCTTTCCTTTATTTACTGATTTCGGGCAGAATATACCATCTTCGTCATCAGCCAAACCAGTGAAGATTTCATACGGACGACCGTTAATCAATCCAACAAAAGCAATCCATTTCTCTTTGTTGTTCTGAAATCTTACTACATCCGCCTCCAGTTCGATAGGACGCTTCAGCACATGCCGCTCTTCAAAGCCAGAAGTATGCGCTGGGTGTTGCACCACCTTTTTCTCTTTCTGAGTTGACACTAGCACACCCGACCGAGAGCCGTCGCGATAGACCGTACAACCCTTGCATCCTGCTTTCCAGGCTTCCATATACAAGCTGTCAATCAAGTCTTCCGACACATCAGACGGCAAATTTATTGTAACACTTATCGAATGGTCTACCCATTTTTGGATAGAGCCTTGCATATCTACCTTTTCAAGCCAATCGATGTCGTTTGCTGTAGCCTTGTAGTACGGGGACTTTGCCACCAACGCATCCAGTTCTTCTTGGCTGTAGTCAGTGCGTGCTTCTATCCCGTTTACTTTCATCCATTCAACGAATTTATGATGGTAAACCACATACTCCTCAAACGCATCTCCAGACTCGTCAACAAAATCTACCTTCACATTCGGATCGTTCGGATTAACCTTGCGACGACGTTTGTAGACAGGCATAAACACAGGCTCTATTCCCGACGTTGTCTGCGTCATAAGGCTCGTAGTTCCAGTCGGTGCTATTGTCAAGCAAGCGATGTTGCGCCGACCATACTTTTGCATATCCTCATATAATTGAGGATTTACGTCTTTCAGCCTGTTTATGAACGGATTGTTCTGCTCACGCTCGGCTTCATACAAAGAGAATGCTCCACGCTCTTTTGCCATTTCTACTGATGAGCCATAAGCAGCCAATGCCAATGTTTTATGCACATCAACAGAAAAAGCCGTTGCACCCTTAGTGCCATATCTCAAGCCCAACGCGGCAAGCATATCGCCTTCGGCAGTAGTGCCAAGACCTGTTCGACGCCCTGCCAATGTCTTTGCCTTGATTTTATGCCACAGATTAAGCTCTGTCGCTTTTGTTTCATCCGACTCTGGATCTGATTCAATCTTTGCCAAAATTCTGTCAATCTTCTCCATTTCCAAGTCGATGAGGTCGTCCAGCAAGCGCTGCGCATAGCCTATGTGCTCCTTGAACAAATCATAATCGAACTCAGCCTTGTCAGTAAACGGGTTCTTAACATAGGAGAACATATTTACGGCAATCAGTCGGCAACTATCATACGGGCACAGAGGTATTTCGCCACAAGGATTAGTAGAAATAGTGCGGAAACCCTTGTCTGCATAGCAATCAGGAATTGATTCACGTATTATCGTGTCCCAAAACAAGACTCCTGGCTCTGCACTTTTCCAAGCATTGTGGACAATCTTCCGCCAAAGTTCTCGGGCTCGGATTTTCTTGGAGATGTAGGGATGTTCTATTTGGATAGGGAATTTTTGCTCGTATTCAGCATCCTGCTCCACTGCACGCATAAATTCATCGTCAATCCGTACAGACACATTGGCACCCGTAACCTTAGTGCCATCCATTTTAGCATCGATAAAAGCCTCGCTGTCGGGATGCTTTATCGACACAGTAAGCATCAGAGCTCCTCGTCTTCCCTCTTGTGCGACTTCGCGGGTCGAGTTTGAATAGCGCTCCATAAAAGGGACAAGTCCAGTAGATGTCAATGCTGAATTTTTTACAGGAGAACCTTTCGGACGAACGTGTGACAAGTCATGCCCCACTCCGCCACGTCTCTTCATCAGTTGGATTTGCTCTTCGTCAATCTTGAGTACTCCGCCATAAGAGTCTGGCGTGCCGTCAAGACCGATTACAAAGCAATTCGACAACGATCCTACTTGATAATCATTGCCAATTCCAGCCATCGGGCTTCCTTGAGGGATAATATATTTAAAGTCTTTCAATAAGCCGTAAATGGCATCCTCCGAAAGAGGATTCGGATATTTTTTTTCAATCCGAGCAAATTCTTTTGCCAAACGATGATGCATATCGTCTGGTGTGTGTTCATAAAGATTTCCGTATGAGTCCTTCAACGCATACTTGTTGACCCATACACGGGCAGCCAATTCATCGCCCTTAAAATATTCACGAGACGCTTTATACGCCTCATCAAAAGTATATATTTCAGTATCCACAGAATTATTAGTTTACTTATTGCAAATATAGCCAAATAATATTAGTACGAAAACTCTTGCGGTAAAATTATTTGGCTATATTTGCAATATAAAAATCGAATGTAAAAATGAATCTTGATTTTTTCTATAATCGGCGCACAATACGCAAATATGCGGACTTTGCCATTGATACCGACAAGATAAACGAAATGCTTGAGGCGGCGGCTAATGCGCCAACCACAGGCGGAATGCAACTGTATAGCGCCATTGTGACCACCGACAGCGAAATAAAGAGTGCTCTTGCTGAATGCCACTTCAATCAGCCGGCAGCGACAAATGCACCTGCTATAATTACATTCTGCGCCGACTTCAACCGCTTCATAAAGTGGTGCGAATCAGGAAACGCCAAGCCTGGATTTGATAATTTTCAGTCATTCGTTGCTGCGATGCTCGACACGACAATATTCGCCCAACAGTTCTGCACTATTGCTGAATCGGAAGGCTATGGCTGCTGCTATCTCGGCACGACGACCTACAATGCACCACAAATAGCTAAAATCCTCGATTTGCCAACACACGTCGTTCCGATTGCGGCATTGTCAATTGGCATTCCTGCTGACGATACGCCAAAATGTGAGCGCATCCCAATTAAAGGGATCGTTCATGCTGAGAAGTACCACAACTATACTGATTCTGATATAGCAGAAATCTACAAAGATAAAGAAGAGTTGCCTGTCAATAAGAAATTTGTCGAAGACAACGGCAAATCTCATCTTTCGCAAGTATTTACCGATGTGCGTTATCCCAAAGATTCCAACGAGACGTTCTCAAAGGTTTTCCACGATTTCATAGAGAGCCAAGGGTTTAAAGTGCAATAAACCGCATCAGTATGTCCTTCAGAAATATAATCTCAGTATGCTTGATTGTTTTTGCCAGCGGATTCGCTACGGCACAAGAGTTTTACGATGATTATATCAATGGTTTCAACATCGACATTGATGCAGAGCGCAACAGTCGCAATGAGTTGTTTTTCAACAATGCGGCAGCGACGAAACAGACAATTCGCACCTTTCAATTCGCTAACCCTCTACAGGAAGAATATTGCTACAAAGTACGGTTTCGTGACGGCGAAAATTTGACACGCAAGCAACGGTTTCTCTCACAGAAATTGCCGTCAAACGAGTTCGGGATTGTGTGGGGCTATCAAGATGCCGACAATTACACTGCTGCAATCCTTAAAAGAGTTTCCGAAAACCAATACGATGAGATTTGCAGGAATGATTATTTCAACTGCAAACTGGTAAGAGTTTCCAACGGCAAAAGTACCATCCTGAACGAGTCCAAATTATCCAAGCCTGCCTCGGTTAAGCCTGAAGAATTCAACACACTTGGAATTGCCGTTAAAGATGGAAAACTGCACATCTTAGCAGGGCATTCTGCAATGAAACCGGTTTATTCTTTCAGATATGACTCAATCGCAGCAACAAACAATGTAGGGATATTTATAGGCGCTGGATGTCGGCTCGCCGTGAAACGCATCGAGACAAGTTTCACGAAAGACCTAAGCAAGCACAATCAAACAAGCTACGACCAAGCCACTATCGACAAGTTAGTCAGACAAAACGAATCCGACCCGATTGTAGGCTACTGGCAATATGCGGATCGTTCTACTGATGACAAACTTTTTACACTTGGCGGCAAATACGAAATTGCGATCGTCCCTAACGGGAAAGGGCAATACGACATTCTCTATATTTCTGGCGCAAAGAAATACCCTGAATATTGGCGCCCGTATATGAAAAAAGGAGAACTAAAGAGCACTCCTTTTTACAATCATTATGACTTGGGTTGGTACAATTCCATCAAACAACTGTTTGACGATGAGAATTTTGCCTCGATTTCAGAGGGTTTTCTAATCTTACATTTTCCGTTGCAAAAATCCACTGTCCGATTCTATCGGGCATTTACTGAGCCAACAAGTAATCCTTAAATGCGTCAAACGATTTTGACATCGGCACGGATTGCTTTGTGCCTTTCATAAAGGCTTGCAAGCGCGCCGGAATCTCAACATCGCCGCCTGTCAATCCGTCGACAGTTTCCTTAAACTTGGCTGGATGGGCTGTTTCAAGGCTTATTCCGATTTCGTTGTCCTGAAGTTTGTCCTGCAATGCCCTATAGCCTACTGCGCCGTGAGGGTCGAGCAGATAACCGCAGTCCTTGTAAACAGAAGTCAAGGTCTCCCCTATTTCCTCATCTGTATATGTAACACCTGAGAGGTCGACCTTTATTGCCTCCCACGAATTTCCGTAAAGATCCAAAATTCGAGCAAAGTTGCTTGGCGCACCAACGTCCATTGCATTGGCAATAGTAGCTATTGAAGGTCGTGGATTATATTTTCCTGTCTGAAGATATTCATAGACCACGTCGTTTCTATTGTTCGCGGCAATAAATCTCTTAATTGGCAACCCCATACGCTTAGCAATCAAACCGGCGGTCAGATTTCCGAAGTTTCCGCTCGGCACTGACACCACCACCTGCGACAAATCAACATCGCCCTTTGCCGCCAATTGAGCATAGGCATAGAAATAATAAAACATTTGAGGCATAAAGCGAGCAATGTTGATTGAATTTGCGCTTGTCAACTTCATGTGCGCATTCAGTTGCTCATCCATAAATGCACTCTTTACCAATGCCTGGCAATCGTCAAACGTTCCATTAACCTCAATAGCTGTTATGTTTTGTCCCAATGTTGTGAATTGCGACTCTTGGATGTGGCTTACCTTACCTTTAGGATAAAGCACATAGACATGCACCCCTTCAACGCCCAAAAAGCCGTTAGCAACAGCACTACCTGTATCACCTGAAGTGGCGACCAGAACATTTACTGGACGCTTATCATCGTCCGTAGCATTAAAATGCCCCAACAGTCGTGCCATAAACCGCGCACCGACATCTTTAAATGCCAATGTCGGTCCGTGATACAATTCCAAACAATATTTATTGCCGTTTACATGCTTGAGAGGAATATCAAAACTCAATGTGTCGTAGACAATCTTCTTCAATTTCTCGGCATCAATATCCTCGCCAAGTAGCGCATTCGCTGCAGCAAATGCCATCTCTGGCAAGGACATCTCTCCTATTTTTTCAAAAAATGACTTTGGCAAAGTCGGTATGCGCTCAGGCATATACAACCCTTTGTCAGGCGCAAGACCTTTTATAACGGCTTCTTTCAGCGTAGCCTTTGGGGCATTGCCATTTGTACTGTAATATTTCATTTTTACTTCAATAACTCTTTAATAAAACCATCTGTTTCAAGAATTCCATAAGAGCCAGCCTTTGCCGACTCTTCGTTATATTCAGCAATGCCATCAGCATCGTCAAACGGATAAATCATAAACGGCACTGGATTTGATGTGTGCGTTTTTAACCGACATGGTGTTGGATGATCTGGAAGAACTGCAATTCTTACTTCCTCGTCCATACCTTTTGCAGCCTCAAAAATAGGCTTACAGATTCTACTGTCGAGGAATTCTATAGTTTTTGTTTTCAAAGCGACATCACCCTCGTGACCGGCCTCGTCGCTTGCCTCGACATGGACAAAGATAAAATCATTGTCTTTCAACGCCTCGATTGCCGCTTGCGCCTTACCCTCATAGTTCGTGTTCCAAAGGCCTGTAACGCCGTCGACAATAATAGGTTTAAGACCTGCATAGACACCAATTCCGCGGATTAAATCTACTGCTGAAATAACTACACCACTTTTTATTCCGAAACGTTCTGCCATTGTTGGCATCGACGGTCTATAACCTGGGGACCACGGCCAAATGCTATTTGCTGGGTCTTTACCCTCAGCCTGACGCTTCAAGTTGACTGGATGATTTTTAAGTAGTTCCTGTGATTTCAGAATTAAGTCATTCAGCAATTTAGCAGTAGGCTCGGCATCTGGAACTGTTGCCTTGACAAGCACGTCGCGGAAAGGCGTACCCGGCACGTCGTGCGGCGGCGTGCAATCCAAACGCTTGTCGGCATCTTTCACCTTAAGCAAATGGCGATAAGAAATTCCGGGATAGAAATGTATCTTATCGGTATCGAGATTTTCAGCCAGAAAATCTATCAACTCTTTAGCCTCTTCATCCGTAATGTGTCCAGCCGAATGATTCTTGATTTTTCCGTCTTCAATGCAGATGAGGTTACAACGCATAGCCATCTCGCCATCTTCTATTGCGACCCCCATACTTGCTGCTTCGAGTGAACCGCGCCCCTCAAATGTAGTTAGCAAATCATACCCTAATACAGACATATTTGCCACTTCACTTCCCGGATGAAATCCTCCTGGGACTGTCTTTAGTAACCCCATTTTTGCATGAGGTGCCATATAATCGAATGTGGGCGTATTGGCGGCTTGCAGAGGGGTTTTGTTACCCAATGAGGCTATAGGCTCATCAGCCATACCATCGCCCAATATTATTACATATTTCATTTTTATCTGATATTTGCGATACTTATTATATCCGAGAACACACCAGCAGCCGTCACTTCCGCTCCAGCACCATATCCCTTGATTTCCATCGGATATTCTTTGTAGCGTTCTGTGGTTATCAATATCACATTGTTGCTGCTTTCCAATGAATAGAACGGACTTGTCTGTTCCACCGCTTCAAGTCCCACTGTGGCTGTTCCATCTTCAAAACGAGCAACAAATCGCAAGCATTTATGCTCTTTTGCAACCACGGCGCGTTTTTTCTCGAAATCGGCATCTATCGACTTCACATCAGCCATGAAATCATCTATCGTGCCAGTAAACAAGGATTCTGGGATAAACAGATTTTTGACCACATCTTCTGTATCAATCTTATAACCAGCCTCTCTTGTCAAAATCACGAGTTTGCGGATTACATCCTTTCCGCTGAGGTCTTCTCTCGGATCAGGCTCACTGTAGCCCGCTTCTTTTGCCATCGCTATGGCGCGACTAATTGGAATATTTTCACTTATGATGTTGAAGATATAGTTCAAAGTGCCCGACAACACAGCTTCTATTTTCAAGATTCTGTCACCAGAATTTATCAAACTGTTTATTGTGTTGATGATTGGCAGTCCAGCGCCAACATTCGTTTCAAACAAGAACTTCACATCGCGTTTCCTTGCAATTTGCTTGAGGTTTGCGTAATTTTCATATTTAGAAGATGCCGCCAATTTGTTGGCAGCGACTACATTCACGTTGTGCGACAACAATGTGCTATATAATTGTGCTATCTTTGGATTGGCAGTACAGTCTACAAACACAGGATTGAAGATATTCATCTTAATAACCTCTTCGCAGATCGTTTCAGGCGTAGCGGCAAGTTCCGACTTCTCAAGAAGTTCGGAATAATGTTCCATATCAATGCCTTCCCGGTTGAATATGCAATGGCGAGAGTTTGCAACGCCTACGACGTTCAACTCAAGGGCCTTATTTTCCTTCAACTTCAATTTTTGTTGGCGAATCTGCTCAATCAGTCGTCGCCCGACATGTCCGACACCGACGATAAACACATTAAGCACCTGAAACTCCGACAAGAAGAATGAGTCGTGGATAACATTAAGTGTTTTCCTCAGATTGCTCTTTTTCACGACAAACGAGATATTTGTCTCAGAAGCACCCTGAGCACAAGCAATAACACTGATTCCACTACGACCCAAAGAATTGAAGAGTTTTCCTGCGATGCCCGGAGTATGCTTCATGTTCTCTCCAACGACTGCGACCGTTGCCAATTCCTTTTCGGCAGTGATGCTTGTAATCTCGCCAATCTCAATTTCTTTTGCAAATTCTTCATTCAAGACAGAAACTGCCAAATCAGCGTCGTCCGTCTTCATTGCAAACGTTGTGTTATGCTCCGAAGAGGCTTGCGAAACCAAGAACACACTTATACCATTATGCGCCAAGCATTGGAAGATTCGTGAGTTAATGCCAATCACGCCTACCATGCCCAAACCAGACACTGTGACAAGCGACGTATCATTGATTGACGAAATACCTTTGATGGCTTTGGCATCTTCTTTCGGTTGCTCGTTTGTAATCCACGTGCCTGGGGCAGAAGAATTGAATGTGTTCTTAATAAGGATAGGAATGTCCTTGTGGAACACTGGATAAATTGTAGGCGGATATACCACCTTAGCGCCGAAGTTGCACAATTCCATTGCCTCGACAAACGACAAATGATCTATCACATAAGCCTTGCTAATTACTCGAGGGTCTGCTGTCATAAAGCCGTCCACGTCGGTCCATATTTCCAACACGCGTGCGCCTAATGTTGCGGCAATTATCGATGCAGTATAGTCGCTACCGCCACGCCCCAAGTTCGTTACCTCACCGGAAACCTTATCGGAAGAGATAAACCCTGGGATGACTGCAACCTTTCCTGAGAAATCGTCAAAAGTTTCATGCACGAACTTTTCCGTAACCGAGAAATCGACTATATGTTTGCCGAATTGCTTTTCTGTCTTTATGAAGTTGCGGGAATCGAAGAATTGTGCGCCATCAATAATGCGGCTGATTATCGCAGACGATAGCCGTTCGCCATAACTTACAACAATATCCAAAGTTCTTGGCGAAAGGTCCTTTATCAATGCAATACCTCTATATATGTTGCCAAGTTCGTCAAGCAACGGGTCAACCATTGAATGCACGTCAAGCAACTTACTTTTTGGCACCATACCATTGATTACGTCGTTATGGCGCTCTATTATTTTTGCATAATTTTGAAGATACCCCACATCTGCCTTCGATGCCATCTTGGCAGTTGAAATCAGCATATCTGTTATGCCGCCCAATGCTGAAACAACCACAATCACGGGTTCTTCTTCACTCTCGACAATTCTCTTGACATGCGTCAGGCTCTCAACTGTACCAACCGAGGTGCCTCCAAATTTAAGTACTTTCATATAATTTGTTTTGTAGATTTATTAATCAGGGCATAAAGGTAAGCATTCCGTTTGATTTCATCAATAAAAATAGTCATATTGTTAATGTTATACCAAATTTTACAGCATTTTTCTTTCATTTATTGATTATCAGCAGTCGTTTATCGTATTTTTATTCAAAAATCCTACGATATTTTCGATGCGATGTGTCGGCGGTAGACAGAGAGATGCGCTTTGTTGACGACATCACTGATATGATTAAGGCGCTGACCTTGCGATTTAAATTCTTCTTCGCCATTGTCTTCATGCATCTGAATATAACCTTCACCAGTAACAGGCAAATATTCATCCCAATAGACTGGCACGTTATGCATCCGACCATCGCCACCCAGTTTCGCCACCATCGTCAGCCTCTGCTCCGTCCGATAACCGTAAGCATAAACCTTGATTGACACATCGGTTCCATCTTCGCTCCCCGCACGGTTTTCTTCGGTTTTAAGGATGCTGTTTGTCACACAATCAGGATGTTGAAAGTATCGCTCGCCCCAGAAATTAGCCAAAGCCTCATGCTCCCAATAGGAACTGTGTGGTTTCATATCTCGTCCATAGATATCTTCAAATGAACGTGTCTGCTGATATAAAGGCACACATAACAACGGAGCCAATGTGAAATAGATCGACCGGAAATAGTTTGCATTGATGTTGTAGAACTCTTCTTTTGCCTTGTCAAAATCGAAATTCTTGTATTCTGAAGGGTCAAAATCCAGATTTAAACTTTGAATGTGGTTCGCCTCAATAGTATTAATCATTTTCTCCTTAAAGAAATTAAAGTCGTCACCATAACCCACCTTGTCATCCTTCAAAAGTTTGAGCATACTTTCCTGCGCAAGCGGAGTAAACAGCAAGGCATACTGCTGATTGTTGTTACGGTTGCTTGTATCGAATGCTACTTCAAACTCCTCGTTGGTCATCATCGCAAAGTCATTATAAGCCAGATCGCGTGCTTTACGATGCAGACGGCGTTTTTTCCATTTAAATTTTATGGAGTTTTCTTTGGACGCTAATCCGCTCTGCCTCCGATAGAAAATCAAATCAGGTGCAGCGGTGTTACCGTAAATCAAGCGCGTCATATCGTAATAACCTGGATATGGAGCCGTTACCGAGGCTGTCAAGGTTTCGGAATGATGCACAGTATGGTATTTGCCGTCAGAGCCTCGTTCTTGTGTTGTCCAATAGATTGTCTTAGTGCCATAATACGTCTTGCTGCCCATCTCCATTTTGCGAGTACGGACAATCACGAAGGGATTGCCGTTTATTAACCCTGAATGAGAGCACAAGACAGACCGCTGGGCATTGAATGACTCATCCCATCCATACGTATGCTTCAAATCAGCAAGACGCTGAGTTGTGAAATACCGATCAAATTCAAGGCGCGGAACAGTCTTAGTCATCATCCGTGTGAACACATCCCAATCATAAAGTTTGTTGAGAGGTTCCATCTGGTGCCAGGCTTCCTGATGGAGGGCATCTATGCTTTCGACCAAATCCTTGCTTTCATACTTCAATGCATCCATGCGAGGATGCACCTTCGTGAAAAGACAAATCAATGCAACAACTGTATACACACCCATCACGACGAACGCCAACGGCTCCAAATGCGCATACGCGAAAATTGCAGTAAGGACACATCCGCTCACTCCTATCCAAAGCAGGACACAAAGAAGCGTCCATTTTGAGATAGAGGATTTCACGGATGCCAAATCTTTCTCTTTGGCATAGATTTCCGCACAAGTTTGCCTATTGGCTTCTACATCGACATTCGCTTCTGCAGCCAAATCGGAAAAAGTCGATTCGGCGACATCCTTGAAGCGGTCGTGAAATACGTTGACATACTCAGTTAGCGGATCATAGACATCCTTAAGCATGTTTCCTGGATTTAGAAGAATTTGCTACGAGCCATTTCTTTTGTTTCAGCCGATGCAGTGAACGGAATACGGGTGGTATACCCTTGGCGCGCTGCAACTATCATCTTTGTCGGCCAAGCAAAAATATCAGTATTCCATTGGGTTACGCGGCTGTTATAGACTGTACGTGCGGCAGTGATTTCTTTCTGAAGATAACTGTTCTGCTGCATAGCATCGGCAATCGCATTGTGAGCCTTCAATTCGGGATAAGCCTCCACTTGCGGGAACAGACGACCGAAAGTTGTATTCACCTGCGAATTTACAACGCTTCTGTTTTCATCTGTTACAGTTCCGCTTCGTAATGCAGCGACAGACTTCATCACATCCTTATCCAAGTCGATGGCACGCTCAACAATACCTACGACGTTCTGTAAAATCTGCACACGTTGCTCAAGGAAATTGTCGATATTGGATGCCTCTGCCTGAATCCGCTGTTCCAATTGCTGAAAATAGTTACGGGCGGATATTTTTTTGAAAATGAATATCACGCCAGGCAAAATGCCAACGATGCAACCGACAATGCCAACCAACAACGGATTTTCCAAAGTTGACCCCATAAGAAGGACATACAGTATTACCAGAATTGGAATTGTCACCCACAAAGCGATTTCAAACAATGTTGAGCCGAAGCCCACTTGCACTGGAAGTTGCTTGTCAATTACGTGAATGTCACGACCTTCATTGTTGACCGGTCCCGTAACCTCATCTAACAAATTTGCCATAGTGTTATGATTTTATATTTTACTACTCTATTAATAAATGCCCCATTTCGCATCTATTCGACCTCACAAATATACATTTATTCTTTTCCACAACAAAATATTCTTTCACTTTTACGCTAAACTTAAATATTAGCGCTATCTTTACAATAGTCGTAAACAATTACAACGCATTTTAATTGGATTATCTATTATGGCTGAACACAACATATTTGGAAAGAAAGGTGAAAATGCTGCCTATGAGGCATTGTTAGCAAAGGGATATCTCATTCGTGACCGCAACTGGCGCTGCGGCAAAAACGAGGTAGACATTATTGCTGAAAACAATAACCGCATAATCATAGTCGAAGTGAAGACCCGGTCGTATCCAATTGATGATATTTCACAGGTTATTACGCGCGACAAAATCAGGCACTTGATTGCAGCCGGAAACGCCTACGTCAAAATGTTCCACTTGCCACACGAATTGCAGTTCGACGTTATCCTCATAACAGGAGAGGATGCCGACCATTTTTCAATAGAGCATATTCCAGATGCTTTTATGGCACCATTACGCACCTACTGACCAAAACTCAAAAGGATTTTATTTACGACAAACCCAGATATCGGGATATTTTTCCGAGAGATGTTTTTCACGGATTAGTGAATTCATCTCTTCTCTCGTTTCGCCTGATGCCAAAGCCACCTTATAGATTGAAGAGCCTCGCGAAGCATTAACAATAAACAAGCCTTCTTCATTCGACTCATCTATAAATTTTTCTGCTTGTGTACGAGATGTAAGCGATGCTATAACAACGCAATAGCGGCCTCTTTGCTCCAAAGGCTTTTCCTCATTATTAGCGAAGGCATTCTCTTCTGCAATTGTCTGGTCATTCGCAGAAACGGCATTCGATTGTTTTTCTATTTTCTTCTTGGATGAAACTGTAGATATTGAAGCCTTATCAACGATAGAATCCATCGGCATAGGCGTTGTCAACGTGAATGCCAACACAATTATAACTGCAATTGATGCGGCTATGCGAAGAAAACGCTTGCTGAGGTCGAGTACACTATTAGTATTTGCGACAATGTTGTTCTCTCCGCTTTCCAAAGGCTGAATATTTATTGGGAGCAGACCATAGTTGTCGAAATTGCCGACAACCGACGGCGCCTTTGGGGCGAACATCAAGCAACCAGATTCCGAATAACTCAAAGTGCCTACCTCTCCAATTGAGATACTTCCTGTTTCTGACAATGTCGTTTTCGCATCATAAACAAAAGCATCTATAGCCTCTGAAGCGACTCTGTATGAGCAACCCTCCATCCGCATTATTGAATTGCACAACAAGCCATCATTGTGCATTATCGCACTGTTGAAACTCAATGTGCGCTTTGGCGGACAACAAGTACCTTGATTAGTTTCGGCTTGCACTTCATGGCAAATAAATGCACCAAGACCAACAACAACAACGCAATCGTTCTGCTGCAACAGATATTCAATATGTCGGATTATGTTCATTGCAAATGCAAATTTAGCCATTCTGCGCCTTTTTGGCAACTATTTACTTATCTTTTTTCACGACATATTGCGCAGCCAATCTTTCATCACAGCCCAACTTGACAGCCTGCTGGGCGTATTTATAAGCATCGTCGTAGCGGAACTGCAGTTGAGCCATTTTCGCTTTCAAGAGATACAAGTCAGGCGATTGCGGCTCGAGTTTCTGAGCCTCCAGCAAATCCGCCTGAGCCTTGATAAAGTCAGAAACAGCCAAATAGCATTCTGCCCTACTTAGATAGTTTGACGCTCTATTTTCTTTTTTGATTATTGCATCATATTCCGCTATAGCCTCGTTGTACTTACCATCCAAGCGATGCATCAATGCCAGTCCGCGCTTGGCATCTATATTACCAGCATCAAGTTGAAGCACATTGTCAAAACTTTGCTTTGCCAAGGCCATATCACCGAATCCAAGCGCAATCATACCAATATAATTCTGCGCCACAAAGTCCTTTGGATTCTGTTCTAACAGTTGCTTATAATCGGCAAACGCTAAACGTGTGCTATCCATCTCCATCAGCAACGAGGCTCGATTGTGCAATATAGTCGTCGATTTTGGAGCGATTGTCAATGCGAGGTTGTAATTTTCGAGGGCGGCTACATTATCTCCAAGATTTCTATTGACCGTTCCCAAATTTGACAACAACAAATAATTATTGGGATTGGCAGGCTCCAATTCGAGAGCAGACTTTATCAACTTTCGGGATGTTTCCCAATCACTGCTTTTAAAAGAAGCGTCAATCTTGTCAAGCAGTTGCATATACGAATCTGCTGCTACAGCGATGTTGCTACACAATGCAGAAACAGCAACCAGTATCGCCAAAATCACTTTTTTCATACTCAAATAAGCGTAATTTATCAAGACAAAGATATTACCTTATGCTCTAACTGCCTCGAAATATAAAGATTTTTCGTAATTTTGTAATAAAAATAACACTTCATGAATTTACTGACTTTCATTTCTACCACAATATCAGCGGCAGAAACAGCCTCTGCAAACACTGGGAACAGCAAATTTTCCGATGCGATGAGCAAACTTCCGATAGATCAAGTTCTCGAAAAACTGGTTTCGAGTGCTGTTGATCTTGCGTTGCGTCTCTTCATCGCCATTGTAGTGTTCTACCTTGGCAAAATGGTGATTAACAGAATCTACAAGAGCGTAGACAAGATACTTCTCCGCCGACAAGTTGACCGGTCATTGGCGACTTTCGTCAGGAGTCTCATCAAGATTGTGCTTTTGTTCATTCTAATAATCATTGCCATCTCAATACTTGGCATCGAGACAAGTTCATTCATCGCACTCTTTGCTTCTGCTGGTTTGGCAGTCAGCATGGCATTGAGCGGCACATTGCAGAATTTTGCCGGTGGAGTACTGATTTTGCTTCTCAAACCATATAAAGTCGGCGATTTCATCGAATTTCAAGGATTTACTGGCAAGGTAAAAGAAATACAGATTTTCAACACTATCCTTTCCACCGTCGACAACAAATGGATTTCGATACCTAACGGTGGACTTTCAACAGGTAGCATAAACAACTACAGCAAGGAAGACTACCGACGGATTGACTGGACAATCAGCATTGCCTACGGCGATGACTACGAATTGGCGAAGAAAGAAATTCTGAGAATTATCAGCGAAGACGACCGCATCGTAAAGAAATACATTGAAGACGACCGTCGCGAACGTTTCAAAGATTCAGAGGAAAATTCCGCACGACCGTCATTCCTTCCAAAAATTGAGTTCGAGAAACGGCATTCAAGATTATGGAGACTGTTTCACCGCAACAAACCGACAGACGACAATAACCAACAGACTAACGACCCAGTAATACAAATACCGAAAACAGACGGCTCGCCGTTCGTGGCATTAGGCTCTTTGGCAGCAAGTAGCGTCGATGTCATTGTGCGAGTTTGGGCTCCGACTGGATTGTATTGGAATGTATATTACGACATGAACGCCAAGTTCTACACAGAACTACCGAAGGCGGGTATCAATTTCCCGTTCCCTCAAATGGACGTTCATATGAATTAAGCACAAGTGCGACTGTTAAAATTTCAGTCGCACTTTTTGTTTTTATTTTGAAAAAATCACGCAAGCATCTGCGGATTTAATCAAAAACTATAAGTATATTTGCGTTAATATTGGTGTAGTTTGCGCTGACGTGAAAATATCGTTGTTCCGGCAGCATTAAGCAATGAAGAGCCACCATCTTGGGACGTTCTTTAACGATTTGTCCGACAAGCCTATAGAGGCTTTCTGAAAAGAAAAATAAAAACCAATATAAATGATAAGTAAATGGAATTACTTACCCCTTACATCAGAAGAACAAGAATTAGAGATCGAGTTGGCGAAAAAATACGCCGGCAGCCCTGCGATAGCTGAGCTGCTCGTTCAGCGTGGCATTACTTCGGTTGCCGAGGCTGAACATTTTTTCACCCCTTCTCTGTCTGATTTGCATGATCCATTCCTCATGAAGGATATGGACAAGGCCGTCAATAGGCTTAATATGGCAATGGGGGCAAAAGAGAAGATATTGATATATGGAGACTACGACGTAGACGGCACTACGGCCGTGTCTCTCGTATACAAATATCTAAGGAATTATTATTCTCACATAGAATATTACATTCCTACACGTGATGAGGAAGGTTACGGCATATCTATCAAAAGCATAGACTACGCCGCATCTGTTGGCGTCAAACTTATCATCGTACTTGACTGTGGGATTAAAGCGATTGACGAAATCCACTATGCCAAAGAAAAAGGCATCGATTTCATCATCTGCGACCACCACGTTCCCGACGATGTGTTGCCCGATGCCTGTGCCATCCTGAATCCAAAGTTACCCGACAACACCTACCCTTACCCACATCTGTGCGGTTGCGGCGTCGGGTTCAAGTTTATGCAGGCCTTTGCGCAAAGCAATGGTTTGACCAACCAGTCGGAGCTCTACAACTTGCTGGACTTGGTTGCAGTCAGCATTGCCGCCGACATTGTACCAATGACTGGCGAGAATCGCGTGATGACCTACTATGGTCTCAAACGGTTGAATTCTAATCCGAACCTTGGTTTAAAAAGCATCATCAAGATTTGCAATCTTTCAAATAGAGAGATTACCATCAGCGATGTGATTTTCAAGATTGGTCCGCGCATCAATGCCTCTGGACGCATGCAGTCTGGAATGGAAGCCGTTGACTTGTTGACGACGAAAGACATCAACGAGGCGTATGCAAAGGGTAAAAGCATTGACCAGTACAATAAAGACCGCAAGGAGCTGGACAAGAGGATTACCGAGGAAGCCAATGCAATCCTGGAGGAGCGTGGAGAGATTGAATCCGACAAAAAGTCAATCGTAATCTACAACAAGAACTGGCACAAGGGAATTATTGGCATTGTCGCTTCCCGCTTGACAGAACTCTACTACAAACCTGCAGTTGTTCTTACCTTGTCAAACGGCTTGGCGACTGGCTCATCCCGTTCCGTTCAGGGATATGATATTTATTCCGCAATTGATGCATCACGCGATTTGCTTGAGAATTTCGGTGGACACACCTACGCTGTCGGACTATCGCTCAAGGAAGAAAACATACCTGAATTTTCCAAACGCTTTGAGGAATATGTTGCCAAGACAATCAAGCCATACCAGATGACGCCACAGATAGACATTGACACCTATCTGAAATTTGCAGAAATCACTCCTGAATTTCTTGCACTTCTTGGCAAATTCAATCCGTTTGGGCCAGGTAACCAAAAGCCGATGTTCTGCACTAAGAATGTCCTTGACTATGGCACGAGCAAATTGGTCGGCAAAAATCTTGAGCATATCAAACTTGAACTTGTAGACAATAGTTCTGGCAAAGTGCTCAACGGCATAGCATTCAATATGTCGCAATATTTTGACCATATCAAATCTGGCAAACCGTTCGACATTTGCTACACCATCGAGGAAAATCGGCATCCGAACAACGTTGTAAGGTATCAGCTATTTGTCAAAGAAATACGAATTAACTAACGTTTTCTCTGATGGACACCAATTCTATCCACGATGTCCTTAAACGCTATTGGGGATATGACTCTTTCCGGGCAAAACAGGAGGATATAATCAACTCTGTGCTGTCCGGAAAGGATACTTTGGGGCTTCTGCCAACAGGCGGAGGAAAATCCATCACATTCCAAATTCCAGGAATTATACTTGACGGACTGACAATTGTTGTCACCCCGCTGATTTCCTTGATGAAGGACCAAGTAGACAACCTCAAGGTGCGCCATATCAAGGCGGCATTCATCCATTCCGGGTTGCGACCGAGTGAAATTAGCAACGTCATTGACCGATGCAACTACGGAAAATGCCGGTTTCTTTACATCTCCCCCGAAAGATTGTCGTCGCCTTCATTTCTTGATGCGCTACAGCATATGCCTGTAAAGTTGATTGTCGTAGACGAAGCACATTGCATCTCACAATGGGGTTACGATTTCCGACCGTCATATTTAAACATTGCCAAAATACGGCAGTTTTTTCCCGATGCGCCAGTGCTTGCTCTCACAGCATCTGCCACTCCAGAAGTGGTTGATGACATTATGCAGCAACTACAGTTCAAGGAAAAGAATGTTATAAGCAAAAGTTTCCGCCGTGATAACCTATCATATATTGTCAGATTTCAGGAAAACAAACTCGACAAACTATTTTCGGCAATATCAAATATTTACGGTAGCGGAATTATCTATGTGAGGAGTAGAGCCAAAACAAAAAACATAGCAGAACAACTTAAAGCGAAAGGCTTCTCTGCCGACTTTTTCCATGCAGGGTTATTATCTGAAGAAAAACGCGACAAACAAGACCGCTGGAAATCAGGAGAAATTCGCATCATTGTTGCTACAAATGCCTTTGGCATGGGCATCGACAAGCCAGATGTACGCTTTGTTATCCATTTGGATGTGCCAAATTCACTTGAAGAATACTATCAGGAAGCAGGTCGTGCAGGTCGTGACGGGAAACGGTCGTACGTAATGCTCTTGATTTCTTCGAAAGACAAGGGCACACTCAAACGCAGAATAGCCGAAGCCTTTCCCCCGAAAGATTTCATCAAGGACGTATATGTGCATATGTGCGACTTTCTGAAATTAGGAATTGGAGCCGGCTACGACAAACTTTTTGATTTCAATTTCCCTTTGTTTTGCACAACGTTTCAGTTACCTGAACGTCAAACATACAGTGCCCTAAAAATTCTATCATCTTGCCACTATATCGACTATATCGATGAAATCGACACATTGTCAAGAATAATGATTTTGGTAGACAAACGAGAGTTGTATGACATCGACGGCATGACACCAGAAATGGACGACATTCTCGAATACATCCTGAGAAACTATTCAGGCGTATTTTCCGACTATATTTTTATTGATGAGAATACGATAGCCTACAAGCACCATATCTCACCGCAAAAGATTTACGAAACGCTACTGTTTCTAAGCAGGAAACACATCATTCATTATATCCCGAGAAAGAGAACTGCCTACATCTATTTTCCATATTCCCGAACCGAGCCACGACACTTGGAAATACCTAAAGATGTCTACGAAACTGGCAAGCAAAGATTGGAGAAGCGCATCAATTCAATGATTGACTACGCCTACAACACCACTGATTGCCGCGAAAGGAAGATTGTAAATTATTTTGGCGAAGACACCGCTTCTGATTGTGGGCACTGCGATATCTGTATCGAAAAGAAGAAGGCAAGTCCTTCGGATAAAGAACTTGCCGACTCCATTTTCTATATGTTGTCGCTCAAAGACCGGACTCTCAAAGATTTTATTGAAACCCTATCATTCCAACCCAAAGACATTGCGGATATGGTGCGCTTTCTGTTGGACGAAGGGAAAATCAAAGTCACAAACGGTCTGTTTTCGCTAAAGTGACGTGAATTTTGACAACTCGATATATTTTCCAGCCAAATCCGCTTTCATGTCGTCCAACTTCTGCAGAGCATTGAGCACGTACTGATATTCTGTCAAATATTCAACTATCGTTATCGATTTCTCAGCCAATGCTTTATCAAGATAAGACATCACCTCATCATAATTAAGCCTGTTGGTATAATCAGAAACAGCCATTTGCGTCTTTACAACAGCCTGATAGCATTTCCTCACCTCAGCCTCTCCTTTCCTTCCCGCAAAGGTTTTTGACAAATTATTAGCATCGCTAACCGCCTGTGCCGCTTTGACCTTTCCCCGATTGGAGAATACTGGGATTGAAACACCGACAACGGCTCCGTGAGCATTTATACCACCTTCCCGATTGAATTTATAGCCGAAAGTAAGGTTTGGCCACCAAGACATCTTGCTCGCCTTCACTTCATATTCCGACGATTGAATTGTCGACAAGATTGCCTTGTATTCAGGGCTGTCGTAATACGCTGAGATATAATAATCTTCCGACCGTAGCGAGATCGGATAATCGTTGCTCCCAAAATCAACATTTTCGAGCTGTTTGCCACCATTAAGCTGCACCAAATCAGCGATTAAAGACTGTTTTTGGATTTCCATCGTCGAAAGATCAGAAGCGATATCGAAAGACTCGATTTTCAGTTTAGAAATATCCAAAACCGAAAAGTTCGACTTCAAGTCGCTTCTCGTGACCTTTGCCAAGATGGAATCTATTACAGACAACAGTTGCTTGCTTCTCGAAATCTTCGCATTTACCTTTATCAACTCCGCATACGTCAAGCGCGCCTCTTTGGCAACTTCCATACACTGTGCCTCATAAAGATACTGAGTGGCATCAATGCGATGTTTCCTTGAATTTTTCCGCATAGCATAAACGCCAGGCCATTCAATTGTTTCGGAAACTGTCAGTTCCAGCGAATTAATCGGTTTTGCCAAAATTTCCAGTTCCGCCTCAGGGTCAGGAATATTGCCCTCTGTTTTCATTGACAGGACATCACTGTTAAGTTTCAGTTTAGCCTCTTTGACACTCTCGTTGTTCTCGATTATCTGAGCAACAAGGGAATTGTCGTTGGCTCCAAGTGCCGACAATGGCAAGGATAACCACACCGATAAAACGACTAATATTTTATTCATGACTTTTGTTTCTTATTGTTCATATAATAGATGATAGGCACAACGAAGATGTTGAGAAGTGTGGAACTCAAAAGTCCACCAAGGATAACCAATGCCATAGGGCTTTGGATTTCATTGCCCGGCTCAGTGCCACGTGCCACAATCGGGATTAGAGCCAATGCCGACGACAAGGCTGTCATAACAATTGGCAGGAGT